>NZ_JAQRFJ010000017.1:0-64956 GCF_028599065.1 Xenorhabdus sp. PR6a
AGCTATCGCGCTGACCACATAAAAAATGGCAACAACAAATAAACCTGAATTACCATAGCCCAATGTGAGGAATACTCCCCCTAATGCCGCACCAACAGTTTGTGAAATCTGGATATTTGATGCAGAGATTTGCAATATCTTACTACCATCTTCTGGGGTGAAATTATCCCGAACAATTCGACTGACTGATGTTTTATTGAACATTTTCACTAGGGACAAAATACATTGCACGGTCACAACTATCAACATCAACAGCGATGGTTTCATGGCTGAGAATAAAAAAAATAGAGACAGGCTGAACGCTGAAAGTGTGAGAATGCCATTACTGACAGTAAGTTGCCAGGCAGGATTTCTGGCATCGGCAAAAGAGAGAAGAAAAAATCCCATAATAGCGGAAGGAAGATAACCCGCTATGACAGTGAAGCTGACAGCCAACGGACTATGGGTTATTTGGAAAACCAGCCAAAGAATAATCACACTTTGCGTCCCTTCAGCTAAGGAAGAAAAAGCAGTATAGATTTGAAATCCTATGAAGTTCTTCTGCAACAACAGATTATTTTTCATGATTTATCTTTTGTGGCCTAGGTTAAAGGATAATTAGATAATTGTTTAATGAGTTCATGAAACTCAGCTAGACTCTGACATGAGGCAAACACTAGATAACGAAAGTCAGTGACACCAGGACGAGAAGTTTTTTGCGTAACTTGCTTAAGTTCAGATACAGCAACGACATTTGGCAAGTGTAATAAATCAGATGTCTTATACCCTCTAGGGTAAACCTTGATAATCCCTGAATAGCCGTTATATACCCGTGATGGTGTGTTATCTATCGGACGTGATAATTGACTGTTAACAAAGGCTTGCCATAAATTCATTCCTGTAAGACGCAGCAGTGATTCAGCATTGCCTGCACCAGGTGGCCGAAGACCAATTTCACCAAAAATTACTTGATCACCTTGCCTGTAAACTTCCATATGAAAAACGCCTTGTTGCAATTCAAGTTTCCTAATAGCCCGCTGTGCTAAAGAATGCGCAACTGAAAACATAGCATGTGATGAAGGTAAATGAATACTTGCACCAGTCTGGCCTCTAGCCCTAAGTAGAGGTTGATCATAGCAAGAGAGTTGAGCATTAATGATCTCAGATTGATCGACAATACCGTCAAAATGGAATTCTTCGTCTATCTTTATTGCTTCTTCAACCAACATCAACGTATCTAAGCACTCAAGTTTTCTGTGTAGTTGATCGATCGTTAAACATTCAACTCCCTGACTTGAAGAACCAGAAAGAGGCTTAATAATAAAATGTGTGGCTTCCCCTTGAGTGAGTTGAGCAAAGTTGTCACGAAAATGACCTGATAACCAACATTTCGGCATCGGTAAATCATTTGCGAGGCACTGCCGCATACGCCATTTATTAGTCGCACATAATGCCTGCTCGTAACCCAGTCCAGCTAGACCATACCGACTGCGAAGAAATCCGGCAAATTCCATATTACTTTCTGAACTGGCGACCACATACTGGAAAGGCGTTCTATCCATGATGTTATCTATTGCTGCCAACGTCTCTTCTTGTGGCATACAGCGTATTTCTGATGTTGAAATGCGAATATAATCAATATGTTGGTATTGCATTAGTGCTTGATCTAATTGTGTTTTATTTGTATCTAGAATAAGGGCTCGTTCACGCATTTTTATGCTCCGTAAATGCAATAAGCTTGTTGACGTTCTCCATTAGTGTCTGATGGTGCTCATGTTTTATGATGGCGTAACCGGCACGACCATAAATCCCCTTAGATTCAGCTTGTTCACCCTCTGTCCAATCGAGTTCAACCAAATCAAAGTTCTGATAAAAATCTTGCCTTGTCAGCGAAACTCCCCGAATAGCACGCAGTAAAACTATCGCAAAAAGCTGCGAAGGATAATGAGGTAAAGGTTGTTTATCAGGTTGTTCCAGGGAAAGCAGGGTGTGAGCAGCATAGAGATCGACACCATAACTTAGAGTTATTATTTCGGGCACCCATGCACCAGCTGGTCTTAATGCACATTCATTAAAGAATATACCTTCATCATTTTTAAAAAGTTCGAGGTGAAAGACCCCGTCAGGAGCCTGTAATTGTGTTAAGGCACATAAACAAAAGGCATTAATTTGTTCGTAAAACTCAGCAAAATCTTTGCGTGACATTATTTGTAAAGCCAGCGTTTTTCCTTCATTACATTGCATCGGAGGCGTGGTGTACTGGCAGATAGAAAGCCAACGTAATTTACCATCTGACCAAATCCCGTCAGCAATGAACTCAGATGCAGTAATTTTATTTTCAACAACATAAGCTACGCAGCTTAGATTCTCTTTATATTGTCGAAAATAAGTTTCGTAATCAAATTCTGAGCTAATAGCTGTTGTTGCGAAAGACCCCATACCATTAGCGGGTTTTATAATGAAAGGAGAACCCACGTCAACAACCAATTGTGAGTAATCAACGTCACGGGTTACATAACGGCAATGAGCATGGGGAACAACTTGTGCCAATCTCTGTTTCTGTAAACATTTATCACGAAAATATAAAGTACTGCGATAATCTTTAAAACCGGGTAATTGCAGCATATCGCGCAATACTGCTGCCGTAAATACGCCATCTTCGTTGCCAGTAACGATCCCTTTAATTGTCTGTATGGGCAGATTCAATAAGCACCGGAGAACTTCCTGTGCATCTTCTAAATCTTTAACCATATAGTATTCTGTACCACTGAGGGCAGGTTTAAATTTGGAAACGATATGAATAACTTGATATCCCTGACGAATTAACGCATTCGCAATACCTTCACGATACCCTAATACAATAACCGTGTTATTCATTGATTTTCTCCTGAACGTAAAATATAGAGATCGTGTTTGCTGGTATTAAAAGAACCTAAATATTCAAATCCTCTTTCGGTAAAAAAATGGATATTTGTTATTAATGAACGACGTAATGCGATAATGATAGGTAATTGCGCCTGTTTGCTTGCCTCTTTACAAATTATATTAAGTAATTCACTGGCAATACCTTGACATCTGAATTTCGGTAATACAGACAAATAACTGAACGTTAGATTTTCCTTTTCTTGTTCAAACAGCACAGCCGCAATAACCTGACTATCATATTTAGCAATTCTCCAACGTGTTAACTTTCCCATAATACTGGCAGAAGTTTCATACAGTGCTGAGGGTATAAAATCAGAGATAAATGGTGTATAGACTTCACGCAATACCATTAATATTCCATTAACATCTTCCGCAGTGGGTATGAAGAAATTAATCGCTGTTTTTGGCATTATTCTTTCTCTGCCCCATGCTTATTTTGTTTGACAACCATAAACAGTTGGCTTTCATATAAAATTGTCAATTTATCATCAGATTGATATTTTTCTACCAGATTTTTTAATCTTTCGATAAACTGTTCACCGTGGGCAGTTAAAGCACGTTGTACTTGAGTCGATGAACGACTCATACCGATAAATGCTTCTCCGGGAATCATCATATTCCAGTGAATATTGAGTGTAATGTGGAGAGCATATTCATGCTGGAATGCAACATTTAATTCTTGTACATAATCAAAATCCCGATAGTGGCGGCTATAATTGGGACTTAGCTCTTCCAATAAATTTTCATATTCATTAATAAATTCATTGTGTCGATAATCTCGGTTATTTTGCAAGATAGCCATAACCCCCTTATCCGTTAGGCTATTTCGCGCCAGATTTAATACTGTTGCCCTATCCATCCATTGAAAAGATTGTGCTGCTATGATCAGATCGGGGCTACCCACGCTGGAGAGATGCTGCTCTGCACTACCATGCAACCAATTGACCCACGGTAGCTTTTGTTTACCTACCTCGATCATATCTTGTGAAATATCAATGGCAGTGTAATGATGCTGCTGACCCAATAGATTTGTCAGCCCTTCAATGGCGATCCCCGTTCCTGCCCCAATATCAATAATGGACAACAATCTGTCTTTAGGTAGCCAGTGATAAATTTCACGAAAAAGTGCTTCTGGATATCTGGGACGGTAGAGATCATATCCTTTAGCTAAACCATCAAATTTTTCTTTCTGCTGTGTCATAAGATCCTCTGCTTCTTCTGCTCAGACAATTGGTTAAGGATGTAGTTGAGTCGTCCACCTGCGTGAATAACAGCCAACATTTGTTCCGATGGTGGATAGAAATTAGTTAATGGTATTTCAGAAACAAAATGACCTTCGTTGATTAAACATTCAACGGATAAACCTTCACGAAAACCTTCAATATCGGCTTCAATCGCTAGCAAACCAAGATTCCAGGCGTTACGGAAAAAAATCCGTCCAAAAGCGGGAGCAATAACCATAGATATACCTGCGGCTAATAATGTACTTACTGCTTGTTCCCTTGAACTACCAATACCAAAAATACCTTTACAAACAATAATATCTCTAGGTTGTAACGTGGAAAAAAACTCAGGAAACCGATTTTCAAACAGATGTGGCGCCAATCGGGCTGGGTCGGTGTACATGTGTTTATAACGTGCAGGAATAATGTCATCGGTAGAAATACCACCAGTAATCATCCTGACGTGATAATTTTGTTGTTCAATCATGCCATTCAAGCTCCGTAATCAACGGTACTCTGCCGTGCAATGCTACATTTGCTGCAACTAAAGGTGATGAGAGGTAAATATCCGCATCAGCATTACCCATGCGCCCTTGGAAATTTCGGTTCATCGTTGACAAAACCCGCTCTCCTTTGGCTGGGATTGTGCCTTGCGTTCCAACACACGCGCCGCATCCGGGCGGTGTCACCAAAGCACCCGCAGAAACAATTTTTTCGATATAGCCGCGTCGCATAGCTTCCAGATACACGTGTTTTGAACCCGGTGTCACAATACAATGAACATCTTGATGAACCCGCTGATTACCAAGAATTGCAGCTACCTCGGCAATATCTTCCAAACGGCTGTTGGTACAACTGCCAATAAAAACATAATCTATCTTTTGCCCTGAAAGGGTTTCTAATGGTACTGCCTGAGCAGGTGAATGTGGCAGGGAAATATGCGGTGTCAAATCAGATATCGAAAATATCAGTTGATAATCAGCTAACTCTGGATAGATGGGCCTCATATTGGCGGGCCTTTCTGGCCCATCCGGCATAAATACACACTTTGCACCCAGTTCAACGCCCATACTGGCGAAACTGGCTGCAGAATCTAAAGAAAGGCTATGACCCCATTCCCCGCTGAGTTCTACTGAACGATATAAAAATGGTGATTGCCCAAAGCGACGCAGTAAAGCGAGCATAATATCTTTCGTTCGGGTCGCTGGGTGTGGTTGACCCGAAATACTTAAACTAACCGTTTCTGGCACTTTCAACCAAGTCTGTCCTGTAAGCATCGTAGCCAATACATCAGAGGCTCCCATTCCTAAAGCTAATGATTGAACTGCTCCCCCCGTACAAGTATGAGAATCAGCACCAATAACAATATTACCCGGTTGAAACCACTGTTCTTCCAGTGCGATTAAATGGCTAATACCTTCTCCTCTGGCGAAAATATTAACGCCAATCGACTTAGCAAAATCCATTGCTTCATTAACACGTTCAGCCATGCGTTTATCGGGAACTATTACTGAATGATCGAAGAAAAAACCAATTCTTTCGGGGTGCAAAACCTGTTTTAAATTATGTTGGCGGAAAAGATTAGCGATAGTTGGTGAATTACCATCCTGAACATAAATTCTATCGACCTCTACTGTGATCAATTCCTTAGCCTCAACTTTAGTATCTTGGCTATGTTCAGCAATAATTTGATTAACAATTGGCTGATCATAAGTCGTCATACGATTGCTCCCTCTGCCTGACGATAGAGTTCACATAATGTATGAGCAGGTATTCCTCCTGGATGTTTTTCAGCCGCTTTTCGTACCAGAGATAGACAGTGTTCCAATGTTTGAGGCACTGTTTCTATACCTCTTTCTTCTAAAATATTTTGCAAGACCGCCCGACCGGAATGTTTACCGATCACCATGCGACGCTGACCACCAACCATGGTCGGTTCGAAGGGCTCAAAAGTTTTGCTATCTTTTAACATTCCATTAACATGGATGCCGGACTCGTGTGCAAAAACATTACTGCCAACAATAGGTTGCCAAGGGGAAATAGAATATCCGCTAGCCTGAGCCACTTTGTGAGAGAGACTGGTAAGCTGCTGGGTATCAACACCGGCATCTATTTGATAAAAATGTTGCAAAGCCATAACCATCTGAGACAGATCCGGCATTCCGGCTCGCTCCCCCATTGCGTTAATACAAACGTGAAAATAACGCGCTCCAGCTTCAAGACCCGCCAGCGTATTTGCCACAGCCAGCCCAAAATCATTATGGCAATGGCATTGTAGATTAATAGATGATACCTCACGAACGGCGTAGACTCGTTGTGCATATTGTTGACTGTTAAGAATACCGATGGTATCTGAAAGACGCAGACGGTCAGCGCCAGCTTCTGCAACATTGCCCGCATATTCTTGCAGGAAACTGATTTCCGTTCGGCCGACATCTTCCGCACTGATTGAAACGAAGATACCTTTATCTTTAGCAAATTTGATCATATCGCTGGACGTAGTTAACAACCAATTTCTGTCTTTGCTTACGCTGTGTTTAAGATGAATATTTGAAGTTGGCAAACCAATGTGTATCGCCTTAAATCCCAGAGAGAGTGAATATTTAATATCTTCAAATACACCACGGTTCCAACCGATGATATTCACTTCATCCTTGCGTTCCAGAATTTCTTGTAATGCAAGCACCTCATCGCCTTTCATCGCTGGAATACCGGCTTCTATCCATTTAACACCAGCTTCTACTAATGAATTAAAAATATTCACTTTAGTTTCTTTTGAAAATGCAACCCCCGGAGCTTGCTCACCATCACGTAAAGTCGTATCTTCCAGAATAATATTCTCTTTAATGGTCATAGCATTGTCACCTTATTTCTATTGATGAGAAATTAGTTAAATGTGAAATATGCTGGTAGGTTTAGGAATGTTTAATTTTTCTCTCAATGTTCCATCTTTATATTTAGTCTTAAATATATTAAGCCTTTGCAATTCAGGAACAACATAATTAATAAATTCATCTAAACATCCAGACATACTGGGAGGCATAATATTAAATCCATCACAGGCATTTTCATGAAACCATTGAGCTATTTGAGTGGCAACTTGCTGGTAAGAACCAACAAATACTAAATGCCCTCTGGAAATAATGATTTTCTCATACAATTGCTTAATCGTTAAAGATTCCGATTTAGACATTTTTTCAATAAGTTCTCGACGGCTCTGATTACCATTAGAAGCAGGAATGTCAGGCAGAGGTTGGTTGATATCATATGCTGACAAATCAATACCACCAAGCAAATCGGATAACATACTAAGACCAAATTTTGGATGAATAAGCTTGCGAAAATTATTGAATTTCTCTTTGGCGCTAGCCTCATCTGGCCCAATAAAAAAGCACAAACCCGGCATGATTAAAATATTGTTATAGTCTCTATCATATTTATTAAGCCGAGATTTCAAATCCCTATAAAATGCTTTTGCTGAGTCAATGTTTGGCTGTGCAGTAAAAACTAATTCAGCTGTTCTGGCGGCAAGTTCTTTACCGGATTCAGAGGAACCTGCTTGTACAATAATTGGGTGTCCTTGGGGAGGCCGAGAAATATTCAGGGGGCCTTTTACAGAAAAATATTTTCCTTGGAAATTTAGTTCATGGCATTTTGACGGCACATAAAAAATACCACTTTGTTTATCGCGAGGTAAGGCATCATCATCCCAACTATCCCATAACCCAGTAACAATTTCCCAGGATTCGGCGGCTTGACGATATCGTTCATCATGTTCAGGATGTTTAGCAAAACCAAAGTTTTTCGCTGCATGAGATTTAGAGGAAGTCACCAGATTCCAGCCAGCACGCCCATGGCTAATGTGATCCAACGAAGCGAATTCACGGGCAATATTAAATGGATGTTTGTAGGTGGTCGAAGCTGTGGCAACCAAGCCGATATGTTGAGTAAACATTGCTAATGCTGATAATAACGTCATAGGTTCAAATACCACGACCCTGCTCCCATAACCTAGATGGTCATCCTGAAAAACAGAGGGAGTATCAGAAAGAAAAATTAAATCTAGCAAGCCCTTTTCTGCTATACAGGCCATATCCAGATAATGATCTATATCTAGTGCAGCCTGGGCATTGACATCAGGATGACGCCATGCAGCTGGATGATGCCCTGTACCATAAGCAAGGTAAGCCCCAAGCACTAATTGTCGCTTATTACTTTCCATGATATTTTCCTTTATTTTTTCAAAAATAAAAATTTAGGATACATTAGGAATAAGATTTATCACTTTTTTTACACTAATGCAGTCTTTCTCAATTTCTGCTGTTCGTCCATGTTTCAATATCTCGTGGGATACATACTCCATTGCTTTGTAAGCAGCTCTGAGCATATGGTTAGCATAAATAATAATATTAAATCCGGCATCACTCAGTTCTTTATGATAAATCATTGAATAAGTAGTTGGCACACATATAAGTGGTAATTTTGGGTATTTCTTTCTAAAAACTTTACTGAACTCAATGATCTCATTAGGTGTGTCCATACAACTATGGATCATGATGCCATTAGCACCAGATTTAATATAGGAATTAGCTCTTTCAAATGCATCTTCAACTCCATAACCAGCAATTAAACTCTCCAGTCTTGCAAAAATCATTAATCTAGTATTTTTCTGTGCCGCTTTACCTCTAGCTATTTTATTACTAAATTCTTTAATGTCTGATAATTCTTGCTTGACGCTTGTACCAAATAGAGAATTTCTTTTATCTCCTGTTTTATCTTCAATAATGACCGCATCTAACCCTATTTGCTCCATTTTTCTGACATAATGCACAAAGTGTTCAACACGTCCTCCAGTATCTGCATCCATAATGACTGGCATCCCAGTCATTAATTTTATTTCATTAATATTTTGTAAACGGCTATTAATATCCAATATCTCATTATCAGGAATACCTTTCACAGCTGAATCAGTTAAAGAACTTGACCAGAGGCCATCGAATTTATGGATATAGCCATTATTATCTGTGTAATTTGCATTTTTGATAATAAGTGCTGATTTTTGATAATAAGTGCTGAAAGTGGATTATGTGCTTCAATAAAAGTCAGTGATTTTTTCTCTTTGAGTAACTTCTTTAGCATAAAAAATATCCTTTTAAAAATTAAATAGTTATATGACAAATTAGAACTCAAAAATATCATTGTTAATTATCTATTAAATTAATCTGTATCAGCAATGTATCACTACCTGAATTCAATGTTAATATATTGTTGCTTAAAAGTTAAACGGTAGCTAAACCAATTATGCTTATATTTGTGATTGATATCTCAAAAAAATGAATTAGCACTATAACTGTAATTACTCTGTGAACAAAAGACATTCCAGTCAACGAAAGTAGCATTGTTGCGCACGATACTGATATCGTCATTACCAGCAAATATGGGAGAAGTGATCCGTGTAATACAGTTTACACAATCACTTCTCCCATATTGATATTTCAAATAGTAATAATTATTACTTTTCTCTATATACTCGTCTTGCTTCCAGAAAGAATAATTATTTAAAATTCAATGTCATAAAGATATGTTCCGCGCCCTCTTCCAAACGGGCGACTACAAGATAATTTATTGAGGCCATGTAAAAATAAGGGTAATCATTGACAGATTACCCTCACGATATTAATCCACTTTATGCTGGCTGGATATCCGATAAATTAATTTTTCTCTTTTTTATCCTTATCATCGTTAAGATGATGACCTTTAAAACTGCTGATTAACTCATCCGTCTTTTTATCCGCCTCAGATTTTACGTCTTCCGTCTTCGATTTCATTGCCTCTGAAAGCTGGTCAATCTTGTCACTGGCTTGATGCTGAAGATCTCCCGTTTTCGCTTTCACATTTTCCATCACATCATTTGCGGCTTTCGTCGCTTGATCCTGCATATCAGCCAGCCTGGACTTCACTTGCTCAGTGACGTCATTGGCTGAATGCGTGATCTGATTTTGCACTTCCTTCGATTTATCAATCAGACTGTGGCCTTCACGCGCCACGTTTTCCTTTATTTCCTGTGAGTTCTCTTTTGTATGATCCTTTACATCCGTGATCGTTTTTTCTGCATCAGTTTTCATGTGTGTCGTGCTTTCTTCTGTTTGCTGTACGGTATCTTCCGCTTTTTTAGACGCATCATCACAGCCAGCAAGCAGTGCCACGATACCTGCCACGATCAGAGAACCAAGAATCGTTTTCTTCATTGATTAACCCCTTGTATTTAAGGATAGATAAAAATCTTATAATCCAATGGGATAAGTCTTATCACCTTATGGTATGCTTCATAAACCAATCGGTAAATAAAATTAATTCTCATTTTTATTTACCTCTTTTTACTTCCTCAGGTGACTTATTACATTGAAATATTTTACTTGGTTACATTTCGGGAAATTTATGGCAAATAATAGTCAAAAATTAGAAAAACGCCCAATCGCGGCCACAATTCAGAAAATTTTAACCGGCACACTTTCCGGGACATTCGTATTGAGCGCGGCACTCTCCAGCCCGGTTTATGCAACCGAAACGCCCGCAGAACAACAGCGTGAAAAGAAAAATGAGGTGATGAAATTACCCACACTTTCGGTTGTTGAAAGTTTAGACAATAGCAACAGTGCGGGAAGTTCCGTGCTCAAAAAAGCCGATATTGACCGGACTCAGGCAGATAACATTGCTCAATTACTCGACCAGCTTCCCGGTGTTTCAATGTCAGGTTCGCCGCGCCCCGGCGGGCAAACGCTGAATATCTGGGGGATGGGAGATCAAGAAGATACCAAAATTACGCTGGATGATGCGCCAAAAGGATTCGAGAAATATCGTCAGGGTTCTGTCTTTATTGAACCTGAATTAATCAAACGGGTAGAGGTCAATAAAGGGCCACACAATTTGCTCGATGGTAATGGTGGGTTTGGTGGATCTGTCAAGCTGGTGACAAAAGACGCAAGCGATTTGCTGCGCCCTGATGAGGATTGGGGCGGGTTTATCAAGCAAAGCTACCACACCAATGACAGGCAGTGGATCAGTAGTGGTGCAGTCTACGGCAGAGATCCCAACGGCTTTGCTGATGGATTACTCTATGTGAGTAAGCGGGATGGGCACAATATTAAACGCCCCGACGGGACACGTTTTGTGTTTTCACAAAACAATCAAATGTCCTATTTATTAAAAACCAACTTTTATCCCAGTGATACCCATACGGTAAGCCTGTCTGCCATGCGTTCTGAATCGGATGGCTGGCAGCCGTGGGCGGTGAAACGGGATAAAATGGATTTCCCTTCTGACTGGGATATTAAAAAATACGGTTTGGATGGCGCGTGGAAAAGAAAATTGATCTTTCGTGATCAGATTGACCAGAACTACTCTGCCAAATGGAATATTGCGCCAGAGGATAATCCATGGCTAAACCTGACAATGCTCTATGCGTATTCCAAAACGAAACAAGACGATAGTCGCCCGGACAATGCTTCTTCTTATTTTAGTGGATCAATGGGTAATAAAAGCTGGGTTGATTACACCGATAATCTGATTGATATCAACAATAAAAGTGTATTTTCAACCCGCGTTATTGAACACGAATTACTGCTAGGTGCCCGTTGGCATAAACTTCAGCGTAACGTTTTAATGTTCGATAAGAACAAGAAAAAAGAAGCTGATTATAATTACGGCTATTATCAGCCGGGTTATATGCCTGCCGGGGAGCAACAAACCTATAGTTTCTATCTGCAAGATTCCCTGAAAATAGGCAGTGTGACGGTAACCCCCGGCGTTCGCTACGATCACGTTGAAAATACCGGCAGAAAAAACAACGCGCGTATTTATAACGATATGTCTCCAGCAGTCAACCACGACTATCGTAGCGTTACTTATGCTGGCTGGTCTCCTCATTTGGGGATTATATGGCAGACAAATAAAAACCTTTCACTGTTTGCGGATATCAGCCATACATGGCGCGCCCCGGTGGTTGATGAACAATATGAAGTTCAGTCAGGAGAAACCAGCCTGCCGGGTTCCAGTCGTGATCTGAATGCTGAAAAAATGCTGGGCATACGCCTCGGGGCCATTCTCGATTTCGATAATCTGATGCTTGAGAATGACAGCCTGCAAATTCGTACTACCTTGTTCCGTAATCGTGGTAAAGACGAGATCTTTAAAAGACGTGGCGTTTATTGTAAAGCCCAAGCCGACGGTTTAGTGGACTACAAAGGGTGTGCAAAACCGCTGGGAAACAATCGTAATTTGCCGGGATATACCATCGAAGGATTGGAAATAGAAACTTTCTACGACAGCAACACGCTGTTCGGCAAATTCTCTTTTTCCACCATGCGCGGCCAACGTGATGCTTCGCCACGTGATCCGTGGATAGGACATAAAACTTGGCTCGCGGAAATACCGCCAACATCAGCACAGGCCTTGTTAGGTTTCAAAATACCCCAGTGGCAAATGACAATGGGCTGGAAAGGCGACTTTATCCGTAAACAAGATCGTTCACCTGTAGATGGTGATCCAGAAGCAGGTAATTGGGCATTCCCGGCAAGCAAAGGTTATGCCTTGCATGGTCTGTTTGCTAGCTGGCGTCCTTCTTATATCAAAGGATTTGAAGCACGCGTCACCATCGATAACCTATTTAACCGAGATTATGTGCCTTACTTAGGAGACGTCGGAGACGCCGTCTCAGGCGTTGGCCGCAATTATAAGTTCACTATTTCACAACAATTCTAACTGACAGTTAGCTGCTCCATCCCTAACCCTCTTAATTTTTAAGGGGGTTAGATCCAAAACACGGCGTTGACTTCGCCCCACCAAATACAAATAATAATTATTATCAGATTTATCTTCTCCCATCAGGCAGTCTCATTATGGCGGTGCAAAAAAGCACACTTGGGCACAATCAAATCACCCAGCAACTCTATTCCGATTACCATCACTGGTTATGCAACTGGATCAGACAAAACAGTGCCTGTCCAAATCATGCCGAAGATCTCGCCCATGAGATTTTTATCAAGCTGATGCAATCTTCGGATCTGGAAAATATTCGCCAGCCAAGGGCTTTTTTAATCACGCTAGCCCGCAGAACGCTTGCCAATTACTGGCGCCGGAAAAAACTGGAAGACCATTATCTGGAATCTCTCCGTGAACTCCCGATGATCTCATCACACTCTTCTGAGCAGCAACTTGTGCTGTTAGATCAGTTAGAAAAGATAGATAAGACTCTGGATAAATTGCCGGTAAAAGTCCGGCAGGCGTTTCTGCTTACCCAACTCCAAGGCCGGCGTTATAAAGAGGTCGCGGCAGATTTAGGGATTTCAATCAGCTCAGTGAAGAATTACTTACATCAAGCCTACCGGAAATGTCACCCTTTCAATCCCCTTTGAGACGCGTTAAACAGGCAATAAAAACCCGCTGTTTATCCGGCAGCGGGTCATTTTTTCACGATAAATTTGCCCATCAAAGAATACGGTGCTTCTCCCGTTGTGCCTGACGAACGGCTTCCCTTGCCATGCGTTTTTTGCGGGCATCGCAAGGTTCAGGGCAATCGCAAACTTTTTCTACACCAATGCTTCCCAACCCCCCACAGCTTCCCTGAATGCTTTTGCGTTTGACAATATAGCCCAACGCCATTCCCGCGAAAGCCAGCAGGAAAAAGATAAAAGTGATAACAAAGAGTTCCATCACCTTTCCCCCTTTCTTATTTCTTCTGTAAATAGGCTTTAAAGGCCGTATTATAGCGCTCTTCAAAACCGGTTTTGGTTTTGACAATCATAAAGACCGGAATATTCAGCTTCTCTGCCACTTCCATGCCTTTGTCTGGCCCCAATACATCCAATCCGGTGGAAAAGCCATCTGCACTCATGCAAGTCGGCGCTATCACGGTAATAGAAGCTAAATGATGGGTTATCGGTCTGCCGGTTTTAGGATCAATGGTATGCGAGTAGTGCACGCCGTTTTGTTCAAAATAGTTGCGGTAATCACCTGATGTGGCGACCGACATATTGCCCGGCGCAATGATCTCCTGAGCGCTCTGTTCCATGCCACTGTCCGAAGGTTTTTCAATCGCTATCCGCCACGGAGTTCCTTTGCCATTGTTACCCAAGGTACGAACTTCACCGCCAATATCCACCATGTAATTTTGGATATTCTGGGATGCCAGATACTCTGCAACCACATCAACGCCATAGCCTTTGGCGATGGAAGAGAGATCGACATACAGTTCAGGGATGGATTTAACCAAGTTATTGCCTTCAACCGACAAGTTACCGATCCCCGTCCAGGTACGGCGAACCGCTAATGCTTCATCCGTCGGTGCCTTGGTAATACGTCCCTCCGGCCCAAACCCCCACAGATTCACCAGTGGGCCAACCGTCACATCCAGTGCGCCGTCGGTCAGCTTATTGATGCGAATCGCTTCTTTAACCACTTTCGCGGTAGCAGCAGAGACCGGGAACGGTTTATTCACTTCACGACTTTGATTAAAACGACTTAATTCAGAATTCGGCCGATAAGTGGACATCTGATCGATCACTTCTTCCAGCAAGCGATCAATCTCTTTTTGCAGATTTTCCGGGGCAGGTGCAGACGAATCAGCCACATATTTGACGGAGTAATACGTCCCCATCGTCTTCCCATCCAGGTTTTGCTGTTCAGGGCCACCGCAGGCCGCCAGCGTTATTATCGCAAACAGCAATGCCCCCCAGTTGATCATTTTTTTATTCAGCATAACTTACTCTTTCTGACTTATTTGGGCTGTTTCTAAATCGCAGCGCCCACAAAATGTGGGCGCGTGTCGTTAAATCAAAGCATGATAGACCCTTTATCGAAATTGATTGGGCATACTATCAGCCGCCGAAATCATCCAGCATGATGTTTTCGTCTTCTACGCCAAGGTCTTTCAGCATCTTAATCACCGCAGCGTTCATGACCGGAGGCCCACACATATAGAATTCACAGTCTTCCGGTGCCGGATGATCTTTCAGGTAATTCTCATACAGGACATTATGGATAAATCCTGTATAACCGTCCCAGTTATCTTCCGGCAAGGCATCTGACAAGGCCACATGCCATGTGAAGTTCTCATTTTCTGCGGCCAGTTGGTCAAAATCTTCGGTATAGAACATTTCACGCTTAGAACGCGCACCATACCAGAAGGTGATCTTACGCTTGGAGCTTAAACGCTTGAGCTGATCAAAAATGTGAGAACGCATGGGTGCCATACCTGCCCCCCCACCGATGAAGATCATTTCTGCATCCGTGTCTTTCGCGAAAAATTCACCAAATGGGCCGGAGATCGTCACCTTATCACCCGCTTTCAGTGACCAGATATAAGAAGACATAATACCTGGCGCAACATCTGGGTTTCTTGGTGGTGGCGTGGCAATACGCACGTTCAGCATGATAATGCCATGCTCTTCCGGATAGTTCGCCATGGAATAAGCACGCACCGTCGGCTCTTTAACTTCAGAGACATAGCGGAACAGATTGAATTTATCCCAATCCTCGCGGTATTCCTGAGGTACATCATAATCCGCATAACGGGCAACGTGGGGAGGACACTCAATCTGAATGTAGCCGCCCGCGCGGAATGGAACCACTTCCCCGTCAGGAATTTTCAGTTTCAATTCTTTAATGAACGTGGCTTTGTTATCGTTGGAGATAACTTCACATTCCCATTTCTTAACGCCGAAAATTTCCTCCGGCAGTTCGATTTTCAGGTCTTGCTTAACATTGACCTGACAGGCCAAACGGCAACCTTCTTTGGCTTCACGCTTGTTGATGTGGGAAAGTTCCGTTGGCAGGATATCACCACCGCCTTCCTTGATTTTCACCCGGCACTGACCACAAGAACCACCGCCGCCACACGCAGAGGAGACGAAAATCCCCTGACCGGAAAGCATATTCAACAATTTGTCGCCAGCGGGGGCTGAGAAACTCTTATCCTCATCGCCATTGACTTCAACTTTAATATCCCCGGTGTTAACCAACTTAGATTTTGCGAACAAAATCATTGCCGTCAGTACCAACACAATCAGGGTAAACATGACTACGCCTAGAATGATTATATCCATGAATTCTTCTCGCCTTTAGAGCTGCACACCGGAGAAGGACATAAAGCCCAATGCCATCAAGCCAGTGGTGACAAAGGTGATCCCCAATCCTTTCAGACCTGCCGGAACATCCGCATATTTCAATTTTTCACGGATAGCCGCCATCAGAACAATGGCCAGCATCCAGCCCATGCCTGAACCGAAACCGTATACGATGGACTCGCTGAAGTTATAGTCACGCTGTGCCATAAATGAAACGCCACCGAAAATGGCACAGTTCACCGTAATCAACGGCAGGAAAATGCCCAGCGCGTTGTAAAGTGCCGGAACATAACGGTCTAAGATCATTTCCAGGATCTGTACCAGTGCCGCAATAACCCCGATAAAGGTAATGAAGTTCAGGAAGCTCAAATCCACCCCATCCACCAAGGCGCCGTCACGCAGCACCAGATTGTAGACGAGGTTATTGGCCGGAACGGAAATGCCCAATACCACGGTGACCGCGACACCCAGGCCAAAAGCCGTCTTAACGTTCTTTGATACCGCCAAAAACGTACACATACCGAGGAAGAAAGATAACGCCATATTCTCGATAAAAACGGCGCGGACAAACAAACTAATATAATGCTCCATTTTGTTTGTTACTCCTTCTCAACCTGCGCAGGTTTCAGAGTCCGCAAACCCCAAATCAGCATACCAATAATGAAGAAGGCACTCGGTGCCAGCAGGAATAGGCCATTAGGTTGATACCAACCGCCATTTTTGACTGATTCCAGCACCGTCATACCGAACAATTTCCCTGAGCCAAACAGTTCACGCAAGAAACCCACCAGCAACAGGATGACACCATAGCCCAAGCCATTGCCGATACCATCCATAAAACTTTCAATCGGTGGCGCTTTCATGGCATAAGCTTCAGCACGCCCCATGACAATACAGTTCGTGATGATAAGCCCCACAAACACCGAGAGCTGTTTGGAGATTTCATAGGCATAAGCGCGCAGGATCTGGTCTACGACGATCACCAGCGAGGCAATGATCGCCATCTGGACAATGATCCGCACACTGCCGGGAATGTAGTTACGGATCAGTGAAATGAAAAAGCTGGAGAACGCGGTGACCAGTGTCACCGCAAGGGTCATGACCAGCGCAGTTTCCAGTTTAGTGGTCACCGCCAGCGCGGAACAAACCCCCAAGACCTGCAATGCAATTGGGTTATTATCAAACAGCGGCCCCAGCAGGACGCGTTTTATCTCTTTACTATCAGCCATCTTTCAAGGCTCCCTCACGTACTTTTTTCAGGAACGGACCAAAACCGTTATCCCCCAGCCAGAAATCAAACATATGTTGAATACCGTTAGAAGTCAGGGTCGCTCCGGACAGGCCATCGACGCCATAAGGGTTATCCCCGGCACCACCACGGATGATCTTAAGGGCTGGGACACCCTGCGGGTTATAGAGTTTTTTGCCTACCCACTGCTTGCGCCATTGGGGGTTATCCACCTCCCCCCCCAAACCTGGGGTTTCACCATGCGAGTAGTAAGAGATGCCGTGGGATGTGACACCATCTATGTCAATGGAAATAAAGGCATACATCACTGACCACAGGCCAGAACCGTATATGGGCAGAACCAGTTCGGTCGTTTTGCCGCTTTCATCCTTAACCCGATAGATTTCTGCCATATTGGCACGGCGGCGGATTTTTGCCAGATCCTGCTCTGGTGGCAAAGCCATACTGGTTTCATCACTGCGCAAGGCATTATTCAGGTCAAAATGGCCAGCGCTTTTTTTCAGCGTGGCGGTTGCCAAATCCAGCAATTCAGGTTGAATACGGCTGCGATAGGTTTCGTTGATTTCGGCGGCGGTCATGTCAGGTTTGAGCAAACCAGCCACATCCAGAATATTACGCTGCTTATCCAGCAATTTTTGTTCCTGCTGCTGCGCTTTCAAACCGACGGCAGATCCTGCAACCACAATGGAACAGACAAGGCACAGCACAAAAACCACGAGGAATGTTCTGCCGACGCTATCATTATTTTTGGGTTTATTATCATTAGCCACGGGCTTTTCTCCGCTTAATGTTGGCCTGTACGACCAGATAATCAAACAGTGGCGCGAACAGGTTAGCGAACAAGATCGCCAACATCATTCCTTCCGGGTACGCTGGGTTGACAACCCTAATCAAGGTGCACATCACACCGATCAGGATACCGTATGCCCATTTCCCTTTATCCGTAAACGCCGCAGATACCGGGTCAGTCGCCATAAAGATCATACCGAAAGCGAAGCCACCCAGAACCATATGCCAGTACCACGGCATGGCGAACATCGGGTTAGTGTTAGAGCCAATTGCATTAAACAGGTAAGACATGGCAATCATCCCGATCATCACACCGGCAACGATGCGCCATGACGCGATACGAGCAAACAGAATGATGGCCCCCCCGATGAAAATCATCAACGTGGAGACTTCCCCCACGGAGCCGGGAATGTTACCAAGAAAAGCGTCCATCCAAGTGATTGGCTGCCCGGTAAGGGTATTCATCAGGCCATGGCTGCCTGCGGATGCCCATTGGGACAAAGGCGTTGCGCCAGAGAAACCATCCGCCGCAGTCCAGACCAAATCACCTGAGATCTGAGCCGGATAAGCAAAAAACAGGAAAGCACGACCAGCCAGGGCGGGGTTAAGGAAGTTACGCCCTGTTCCGCCAAAGATTTCTTTCGCAATCACCACACCGAAAGTAATCCCCAGAGCCGCCTGCCATAATGGCAGTGTGGGGGGAACAATCAGGGCAAACAGAATGGAGCTAACAAAGAAGCCTTCGTTAATTTCATGTTTGCGGATAATGGCAAATAAGACTTCCCAAAATCCCCCCACGATAAAAACAACTGCATAAATTGGCAGGAAGTAGGTTGCTCCCAGCAACATCTTGCTGCCCCACCCCGCATCGGGTGTTAACGATGCCCCCAGATACTGGGCAAAGACGTAATGCCAATCAGAAGCCAAAATCTGCTGTAAGGCATCGCCATTATATAAATGAGTCAGGGCAGGTAGCGCCTGATTGCCGACGTTATACATTCCCCAGAACATGGCAGGGAAAACCGATAACCACACCAAGATCATCATGCGCTTGAGATCAATGGCATCACGGACGTGGGCACTGCCTTTTGTCACGGTGCCCGGCGTATAGAAAACGGTGCTCACTGCCTCATAGAGAGGATAATACTTTTCCAGCTTGCCACCGGCCTCAAAGTGGTGCTCTACTTTTTCAAATAAATTTTTCAGGCCCATGAATTACCCTTCCTGCTCAATCTTAGTCAGCACGTCACGCAGTACCGGACCGTACTCATATTTGCCGGGGCAAACATAGGTACATAATGCCAAATCTTCTTCATCCAGCTCCAGACAACCCAGCGCCTGAGCACTGTCACTATCACCTGCCAGCAAATCACGCAGCAGGTGGGTTGCCATAATATCCAGTGGCATTACCCGCTCATAGTTGCCAATCGGCACCATAGAACGTTCCCCGCCATAGGTCGTGGTGGAGAAAGCAAAGCGTTTCTTTTTCAGGAAGTGACCGATGGTGGTGCGGGTAATGGAGAACTTATTAACGCCCGGCGCGATCCAACCGAACAGCTCTTTTTCCCGACCTTCTGCCAGCACAGAAACTAACGTATGGAAACGGCCAAGATAATGGCGTGCGTCATCGGATCTCATGCCATACAGTACGGAACCCGAAACAATCCGGTTTTCACCCTCTTTTAGCTGATTCTGGGTCAATTCCAGCAAATCAGCGCCCAATCGGGTACGTACTAAGCGTGGAGATTTCACCTGCGGGCCGGCCAGAGAGACCACACGATCAGTGTAAAGCTCGCCGGTGGTAAACAGTTTACCGATGGCAATAACATCCTGATAACCCAGATGCCATACCCTTTTTTGAGCACTGACAGGTTCAATGAAATGAATGTGAGTACCGACTAAACCCGCGGGGTGGGGGCCAACAAACTGGTTATAGGTGATTTGGGCGTTATTTCCTGCTGTCGGGATAGTTCCGGCACCGTGGCAGACGTGGATTTTCCCCTCTGTCAATTTCGACAGGACATTCAGGCCATCAACAAAAGCCTCTTCTTGGGTTGCAATAACAACAAGTGGATCAGCCGCCAGTGGCTGCGTATCCATTGCCGTAACAAAGATTGCCTTTGGTGTGGAACCGGGAGCAGGGGAACGACTGAAAGGACGGGTACGCAATGCTGTCCACAGCCCTGACGCCAACAGATTTTTTTCTACCTGTTCACGACTCAGGCCAGCAAGTTCAGCATGCTCATAGCGATCAAACGTGACTTTCTCATCACCACTGACTTCAATGACGACAGATTGCAAGACACGACGTTCACCACGACCAATGGTTATCACTTTCCCGCTGGCGGGACTGGTAAAAACAACCCCTGGATTTTTCTTATCTTCAAAAAGCATTTGCCCTTTTTTGACATGCTCACCTTCCTTAACCAGCATAGAAGGACGCATTCCAACATATTCTTCACCCAGTAAAGCAACGTGGCGAATTGTCGGACCATCTTCTATAACTTGGGCAGGCGCTCCTGCGATCGGGAGGTCGAGTCCTTTTTTAATTTTAATCATAAGATTTGCACAAGTTTATCAGTTAAATCATAGACTACAGATTACCTTGCGGTATTCCCTTGGGTAATGCATCATTTTCGCGGAGGTCATTCTAGCATCTCCCCCCCTGACTGTCTGATTAATCAAGTGACTTAGCTCAAGCAAATAAAAATAATTTCTTTACTGAACTGTTAACTGCTCGGGAAAGGCGAATACTTTCATCGCTTTTCTCTACAATAGCTCAATTCGTGACCAAAAAGGCTTCACAATGACAGGACATCACTGCTATCTTTGACTCACTATTTTTTGCCGCAAAATTTTCGTCCCAAAAATGACAACCCTGTCGCCGATATTTCATCAAACTGTCTGGTTATGCTATGAAAAGAATGCTTTTTGGTTTTGCATTAAGCCTATTGCCTGTGCCCCTTTCTGCGGGTTCTGCCGGGGCACTGGAACGGATTGGCGCCAGGATTTTCATTCAAATATTCAAAGAAGAAAAACGCCTTGAGATTTATACACAAGACAGAACTGGCCATTATCAATTGACCCAAAGCTACCCGATTTGTCGTTACTCTGGCGGGCTTGGCCCAAAAACGCTGAAAGGTGATTTCAAAAGTCCGGAAGGGTTTTACGCTATTAGCCTCAAGCAATTAAAACCGGATAGTCGCTATTATCGCGCCATAAATCTGGGGTTTCCTAATGAGTTTGATAAATCCAGAGGATATTCCGGCAGTCATTTAATGATTCATGGTGCATGTAAATCCATTGGCTGTTATGCCATGACCAATCGCTACATGGATGAAATATACCAGTATGTGGAAAGTGCCCTGCATCATGGACAACATGAAATTAAAATCAATATTTATCCTTTCAGGATGACCCGGAAAAATATGAGGCGGCACCAGAATAACGATAATTATTCATTTTGGAAGCAATTGCAGCCCGCCTATCAGTATTTTGCCCAAAATAGCATTCCAGCGACTGTCAGCGTAATAGGCGGGCAATATGCGATTAATATGAAACCCAAAAACCCTTCATCCTTTTGGAACAATGAATCAGGCTATTCTCTCTCCAAGATGAAATAGGGCATAGTCACCGGATTCAATACGCTGCCAAACTTCATTTCCGGTTAAAGGTTGGGTGGCAATCACTGACACAACATCCCCTCGCTGAGTGTGCTGCTGGAAATCAATTTCCACATCCTGATCAAGTAATTTAGCCCTGCCGAAAGGCGCACGGCGGGTAATCCAATGCAATTGAGTCGAGCAATACGCCATGACAAACTGCCCATCTGACAACAGCATATTGAAAACCCCTTTCTCCCTTAGCTGCTCCGCCAGCGAGGCGATAAATTTAAATACCGCAGGCCAATGGGTCGGCCGCTTGGGATATTTCAATGATAATTGGTGCAGTATCCAGCAAAATGCCCATTCGCTGTCCGTCTCACCAACCGGTCGATAACTTCCTGTTCTCAGCTTATTGAATCCCTTAAGTTGGCCATTGTGGGCATAGGTCCAATATCTTCCCCACAGCTCACGGGTAAATGGATGGGTATTAACCAGAGAAACATTACCGCTGTTTGCCTGACGAATATGAGCCACAATCACTTCTGATTTGATCGGATAGCCTTGGACAAATTGAGCCACAGGGGAATGACAACTGGATTGGTGATCTTTAAACGTTCGGTATCCCAATCCCTCATAAAAAGTCACTCCCCAGCCGTCCTTATGCGGACCGGTATGTCCGCCACGCTGAATTAATCCACTCAGACTAAAAACGATATCTGTTGGCACGTTGGCGCTCATGCCAAGTAATTCACACATTGCCTACCCCTACCTACCTCTACCTACTTCTGACAACGATGCCTGATAAACAATAATCAGGCTGTTACCATTTCTTTTTCAACCAATTGAATCAAGATATGAATGACTTTGATGTGGATTTCCTGAATACGATCTGCATAACCAAAATGAGGTACCCGAATTTCAACATCTGCCGTTCCTGCCATTTTTCCACCATCCTTGCCCGTCAGCGTAATGACTTTCATTCCTTTGGCACGAGCGGCTTCAACCGCTTTAATAATATTACCAGAGTTTCCTGAAGTCGAAATTCCCAGCAATACATCACCTTGCTGGCCGAGGGCTTCAACATAGCGGGAAAAAACATAATCATAGCCAAAGTCATTGCTCACGCAAGATAAGTGGCTGGGATCAGAAATCGCAATGGCCGGATAGCCCGGACGATTTTCACGGTAGCGGCCGGTCAACTCTTCCGCAAAATGCATGGCGTCACAATGCGATCCCCCATTACCACAGGAAAGCACTTTTCCCCCAGCCTTGAATGAATCCGCCAGTAAAACCGCGGCTTTTTGAATAGCATCAATATTTGCGTCATTTTTGAGGAAGTTAGCCAACGTATCTGCGGCTTCGGATAATTCACTGCGGATCAGTTCTTGATACATGGAACGCATACTCCTGAAAAGTCTTCGGGGGGATTAATAATGTCAGCCATCCAGTGTAACGGATTCCCCACCCTGAAAGAAGATGTCATCACAGCTTGAGAGAATTATCGTTGGCAAAACTGAAATGACTTTGTGAGCTAGATTGTAATTAAGATGTAATCATATTGATAAATACGTTTTACTCATCTAAAAAGAAGGACACCGACAACAGGTCAGACCTCTGACAACTCAACCTGAGATTTACAGGAGTTTTACTATGACCGCTTTCAGCATTATTTTATTTTTAGTCTTGATTGGCGGGCTTTGTTACCACAAAGTCAGCCTGACTCTGAGTAGCTTACTGCTTGTTGCCTATACTTTCGTGATGGGCATCACTGGCCTCTGGAGTTACTGGTTGCTGTTACCCCTCGTTATTGTCCTATTCCCGCTGGTCTTTACCCCGGTACGTATTTCTCTGTTCTCTGCGCCCGGCCTCAAAGCCTTCCGTAAGGTGATGCCAAGCATGTCCACCACCGAGAAAGAAGCCATTGATGCAGGCACCACATGGTGGGAAGGTGATTTATTCCGCGGTAACCCTGACTGGCAAAAACTGCATAACTATCCCAAGCCGCAGTTAACGGCCGAAGAACAAGCCTTTATTGATGGTCCGGTCGAAGAAGCCTGCCGCATGGCGAATGATTTCCAAATCACCCATGAATTAGCGGACTTACCCCCCGAACTTTGGGCCTACCTGAAAGAACACCGCTTCTTTGCTATGATCATCAAGAAAGAATATGGTGGTCTGGAATTCTCCGCTTACGCGCAATCTCAGGTGTTGCAAAAACTGGCTGGCGTATCGGGAATTCTGGCTATTACGGTTGGCGTACCTAACTCTTTAGGGCCGGGTGAATTGCTGCAACATTACGGCACGGATGAACAGAAAAAACATTATTTGCCGGGCCTTGCCCGTGGTGAAGAGATCCCTTGCTTTGCCCTGACCAGCCCCGAAGCCGGTTCGGATGCCGGGGCGATCCCCGATACAGGCGTGGTCTGCATGGGTGAATGGCAAGGCGAACAAGTGCTGGGTATGCGCCTGAACTGGAATAAGCGTTACATTACCCTCGCGCCTATCGCTACCGTTTTGGGATTGGCCTTTAAACTGTATGATCCGGAGCATCTGCTTGGTGATACTGAATCACTGGGCATTACCTGTGCGTTGATCCCTACCAATACGCCGGGCGTTGAAATTGGTCACCGCCATTTCCCCCTGAATATCCCATTCCAGAACGGTCCAACCCGTGGTAAAGATATTTTCGTCCCTATCGATTACATCATTGGCGGGCCGAAAATGGCGGGCCAAGGCTGGCGGATGCTGGTTGAGTGTCTGTCTGTCGGCCGTGGCATTACCCTGCCATCTAATGCAACCGGGGGATTAAAAAGTGCGGCGATGGCAATCGGTGCGTATTCCTACATTCGCCGTCAGTTCAAGCTACCTATCGGGAACATGGAAGGCATCGAGGAGCCGTTGGCGCGTATCGCGGGTAACGCTTATCTGATGGATGCAGCCGCAACGATAATTACCAGCGGTATCATGTTAGGCGAAAAACCAGCGGTTCTGTCTGCCATCGTGAAATACCACTGCACGCACAGAGGTCAACGTTCCATCATTGATGCGATGGATATTGCCGGCGGTAAAGGTATCTGCCTTGGCCCATCCAACTTCCTGGCCCGTGGCTATCAGGGGGCACCCATTGCTATCACCGTTGAAGGTGCAAATATTCTGACGCGGAGCATGATCATCTTTGGTCAGGGTGCTATCCGCTGCCATCCTTATGTGCTGGCTGAAATCGCCGCAGCAGAAAGCAACAATGTGAAAGGCTTTGACAAGGCGCTGTTTGGTCATTTGGGCCATGTTGCCAGCAACACCCTGCGCAGCTTGTGGCTTGGTATAACCAAAGGCAGAACCAGCCGTTCACCAGTCAAGGATGCGACTCGCCGTTACTACCAACAGATCAATCGCTTAAGTGCCAACCTTGCCCTGCTCTCTGATGTTTCCATGGGCGTATTGGGCGGTAGCCTGAAACGCCGTGAACGTATTTCAGCGCGTCTGGGGGATATGCTGAGCCAAATCTTCCTAGCCTCTGCCGCCTTGAAACGCTATGAAGATGAAGGACGCCAGAAAGAAGATTTGCCGTTGGTGCAATGGGCAGTCGAAGACAGCCTGAATCAGGCTGAACAGGCCATGAATGATTTGCTGCGCAATTTCCCTAACCGTTTGGTTGCCGGTTTAATGCGGGTGATTGTCTTCCCATTGGGTCGTGGGCATACCGCACCATCTGATAAATTGGATCACAAGCTGGCGCAGTTATTACAAACCCCTTGCGCCACCCGTAGCCGGATTGGGCGTGGGCAATACCTGACACCCAGCGAACACAATCCTCACGGGTTACTGGAAGAGGCCTTGCACGATATCATCGCCGCAGAGCCAATCCATGCCCGCTTGAGCCGTGAAGCCGGTAAAAAACTGAGTTTCACACGCTTAGATGAATTAGCTGAACACGCCTTGGCAGAGCATAAAATCTCGCAGGAAGAAGCGGATATCCTGCAACGGGCGGAAAGCAGCCGGCTGCGTTCAATCAATGTCGATGAATTTGAACCTGACGCATTTGCTGTGCCCAATTCAGCAAAAAAGCCTGACAGTCAGCGTCAAAATAAAGCCGCCTGATGCTGACCGGAAAACCTGATTAATCCCAAACAGAGAGGCTAAGATACGGGGACCTAAAACGCCCCGTATTTTATTACCTGTATTTAATTAAATGGATTCCAGCGCTAACAACTCTGCGATTGTCTGGCGACGACGAATCAAACGGGCTTCTCCCCCGGTAAACAAAATCTCAGGGATCAAAGGACGGCTATTATAATTCGAAGACATCGAAGCGCCGTAAGCTCCCGTATCGTGAAAAATCAGATAATCCCCGACCTCAACGCGGGGCAACATGCGGGGTACGACCTCCCCGCCTTCTAACTGGGTAAACACATCACCCGATTCACATAGCGGCCCCGCAACAATGGTTTCTAATAAAGCCGTTGGAGGTGCAGTTGAAGACAGCGCATTGGCCGACAATACCGAAATATGGTGATAACTGCCATACATTGCCGGGCGCATTAACTCATTGAAACCGGCATCCACCAGCACATAGTGCCGATTGCCCATCGATTTCACCGCCCGGACTTCCGCCATCAGGATACCTGACTCAGCCACCAGAAAACGGCCGGGTTCAATTTCCAGCTCAACGTGATGCCCCAAATGCTGCTCAATACGCTGGCGGGCTTCATGCCACAAGCTATAATAATGTTCGGTATCTACTGATTCCTCACCGATTTTATAGGGAATTGATAGACCACCACCCGCTGAAATAGCCTGAATATCTTCTCCGCACAGAATGACTTGCTCCACCATGGCATTACACACGTTGGAGAGGTGCTGATAATCCACCCCTGAACCAATGTGCATATGCAGCCCCACCAGCTTCAAGCCATATTGATGAATTTTTTCCATTGCCAGAGGGAGATCCTGAAACCAGATCCCGTGCTTGCTATTTTCCCCCCCGGTATTCACCTTTTGGCTATGCCCGTGGCCAAATCCGGGATTGATGCGTAACCAAACCGGATGCCCCGGCTGACGCCCGCCAATTTGTGCCAGCATATCAATAGAGCCGGCATTGACCGGAATATCCAGCTCAATGACACGCGCCAAGGTTGCCTCATCAATCACATCCGCCGTGAACACAATGTCTGCTTTATCACGCCCGCCCTTAAAACCTGCATACAACGCCCGTTCGATTTCACCCAACGATACCGCATCAACTTTCACGCCCTGTTCTCTCATCAAGCGTAAAATATGGGTATTGGAACACGCTTTTTGTGCAAACCGAATCACATCAAACTGGCTTAATTTTTTGATTTGCCTGATGATGCTGTCACCATCATAAAGCCATAATGGCGTTCCATACTGGCTCGCTAAACGGAGCAGATTTTCAGGAGTAAAAGGTTCCCCCAAACCGTGAGTAGAAGTCGCATGAGTAAAAGTCGGCATAGTCATTGAAGCACCTCACAAAATCAGCAGATCCTTCATTATTGGCAATAATAAGGCAGGAAGAAAAATATCCATTTAGCCATAATCTATTCATTTGTGATATCGTTATGCCTGTTTTTTACTCAAAGAGACAAATCTATGCACTCCTGCTCATGGCGGCACATTGAAATTTTCCATGCGGTAATGACCACCAAAAATTTAACGGATGCCGCGTTATTACTGAAAACTTCCCAACCAACCGTCAGCCGTGAACTGGCACGCCTTGAACAATTATTGAAATTTAAATTATTTGACCGGATTAAAGGGCGCCTGTTTCCCACCGCCCAAGGCTTACGCCTGTTTGACGAGGTACAGCGCTCTTACTATGGTCTGGAAAGGATCATCAATGCGGCTGACAGCATCCGGCAATTTGAACAGGCACAATTGTCCATCGCCTGCCTGCCCATGTTCTCCCAATCTCTGCTGCCAAAAGCCTGTTGCAGCTTTATCGAACACTATCCCGAAGCCAAGCTGACCATTATTCCGCAAGAGTCTCCCCTGTTGGAAGAGTGGCTTTCAGCACAGCGCTATGATATTGGCTTAACTGAACATTTACAGACACCGGCAGGTACTGAGCGGGAGACGTTGATAACCTTAAATGAAGTTTGTGTCTTACCCCTTAATCACCCACTCGGTCAAAAATCACAACTGACGCTGGCAGATTTTCACCAGCAAAAATTTATCAGCCTGTCAGTCACAGACAGTTATCGGCAACTCATTGATGCCCTCTTTACTGAGCATCAGGTCAAGCGCAAGATGGTGATGGAAACCCACAGCGCCGCCTCCATTTGTGCCATGATTAATGAAGGCATTGGCATATCCATCGTCAACCCGCTGACTGCCCTGGATTATTTGGCTAGCAACGCAAAAATTTGCCTGCGTCCATTCAGTATCGACATTCCATTCACCGTCAGTTTAATCAAGCCCATCCATCGCCCCTCCTCAGAACCCGTTGAGGCTTTTATTACGCATTTAAAACAACAGGCGGCGCTATTTGCCGAAAAATTAGCATCCGCGTTTCAACATTAATTGTTGCCAGTGAGGTGATGTGGCAAACCAATCCACCAGAAAATCCAGCAACGCCCGCAACGTCGCCGGCATATTCTGGCGGCTGGCATAAATACCATAGATCCCCATTGCCTGAGGTTGATAATCAGGTAGCAGTTCCACTAACTGCCCTGACACCAGATAAGAAGCCACAGAATAGTAAGGCTGCATGGCAATTCCTGCCCCCTGCAAAGCGGCCTCCATTAATACGGTAGATTCATTGGCACTTAACGTACCACTGACCGGTACTGAATAGTGCTCATGCTGCTTTTCAAATCCCCATAAACTCTTACCGAAAAAGTTATAGGTCAGGCAGTTATGCAGGGTTAAATCCGCAGGGTTTTTGGGAAGCGATTTTCCCGCTAAATAAGATGGCGCGGCACAAACAACGGAATGGCAAGTCGATAATGGACGGGCAATCAGGTTTGGCTCCAGATTATTGGTAATCCGGATCGCCAAATCAACACGTTCTTCGACCAAATTGACAACCCTATTATCCATTTGCAGATTGACGGCAATATGTGGATATATCCGCATAAATTCAGGAATGGCAACCGCCAGTGCACTCATGCCCAACGACTGGGAACAGCTGACGCGCAACAATCCACTCAGGGTTTGCGCTTCCAAAGATTGCTGCACAGGCATATCTTCTGCCAATTCCATTAATTTAAGGCTGCGTTGATAAACACTCTCTCCCGCTGACGTCAGGCCAATTTTACGTGTCGTACGATGCAATAAGCGAACGCCCGACCATTTTTCCATCTCAGCTAAATATCGCGATACCATGGCTCTCGACATATCCAACCGCTCCGCTGCCGCAATGAGGCTGCCTTGCTCAACAATCGTCACAAACACTTGTGCTGCTGTGATCCTATCCATTTCAGCCAACCTATTTTCGCCTTAATTAGCTCGATTTATGCAACAAATAGTTGCTGATTATGCGGTTTTTAAATCGAAATATGCAACTTATTATACCTGTCATTCAAGCACACACGCATTTTGATACAGGAATTCGATGATGACCCGCAAAACAACATTAAATACCGCTCTGGCAGTGATCCTTTCTTTGGGAATGGCATCACTGGCTCAAGCCGCTGATCTCAAGTTGGATATCTACAATCCAGGTGAAAAAGGCATCTTCCCCGTCTCTTCTGAAATTATCAGTGGTGATCATGAAGTTGTTCTGATCGATGCCCAATTTAAGAAAAATGATGCCCAAGCGTTGGTCAACATGATCCAGCAAACAGGCAAAAAACTGACAACGATCTATATCAGCCAGTCTGATCCCGATTTTTACTTTGGCCTTGATGTGATCACCGACGCTTTCCCTGACGCCAAAGTCATTGCCTCACCGGAAACCATCAAAGCGATCAATGCAACCAAAGACGGTAAGCTGGCTTATTGGGGCGGCATTCTTGCTGATCAGGCCCCCAAAAAGATCGTCGTACCAGAACCCTTGCAAGGAAACGCCTTCACTGTTGATGGTGAAAAACTGATTGTTGAAGGTTTAAATGGCCCTGCCGCCGATCGTACTTTTGTCTGGGTGCCTAAATTGAAAGCGGTTGTGGGTGGTGTGACGGTTTCTGACAATATTCATGTCTGGATTGCCGATACCCAGACCAAAGCGTCACGCCAACATTGGCTACAAACCTTGGATCGCATCAAGAGCCTGAAACCTGATACGGTTGTCCCCGGCCACTATCTGGGGAATTCCTCAATGACATTGGATTCCGTGACGTTTACCCAGAATTATCTGACCACACTGGAAAAAGCGTTACCGCAAGCAAAAGATTCCAATGCGCTGATTGCCGCCATGAAAAAGCATTACCCTGATCTTGCTGACGAATCCAGTCTTGAACTGAGTGCCAAAGTCTTAAAAGGTGAAATGAAGTGGCCTCAGTAAATTAAAAATTATCACGGGCGTTGCAGGGAGTCACGCCCGTATAAACCACACCAATTCCAACAAATAAAACCAGTATTATAATAACATATTAAATACCACCTTAATTAACGTAGAAAAAACACTTGTGCTAATCTATGATAATATTTTTATCAAAATCCATTTTGCTATTTTATAAATATTTATGCCTTACCAAATACTATCTCTGCCAACACCACCCCCTAATAATACAATCGCAGATAAACATAAATAAGGCCCAAATGCGATAAATTCAGGAAAGGATTTTCTTTTCACGCTAATCATGAAAAATCCAAACAGCCCGGATAATGAAGCCATCAGCATCAATAGGGGTATCATTTCCACCCCCAACCATGCACCGATTGCCGCAGTTAATTTAAGATCACCATAACCTATTGCCTCCTTATTTAAGGTATATCGACATAACCAATACAAAAACCACAAAAAAAGATACCCTGATATGGCGCCATATATTGCACTTTTTATCGAAACCCATTGACCATCAATATTAAATAAAAGCCCCACCCATAATAAAGGAAGCGTGATAATGTCCGGCAAGCAATAGGTTTTAATGTCGATAACAGCCAATAACAATAAGGTGCTACAGAAAAACATAATTATTATATAATCGACGTTATTTAAAATAGAATCCCTTCCTTTTTCATCTGTGATGAAATTAAAATCCATGTATAAAAACATCCCTGTTACTGTTTTCTTTCCTTATTTCCTGACCTCAATCAGAACAAGGTGGATATTAATTTTTTATTCCGTTCATTGGCAATCGATTTTTAGCGAAAAAGGCAATGACAAAATAAATATGCGAGCCAGCTCGCAAGGCGATAACCTGTATTGCTTAAGCCAAGAGATAACTTGATCACGCAAACAGCGCTCATTTATCATGGCGATCAATCAACGTTGTCATGTGGCTGTTTGCGCCATACCGGAAGCCTCCGGAAAAAAGAAGGAAAGAAGAAATATGCGAATTCCCCGCATCTATCACCCTGAACGGCTCTCAACAGGAACTGAAATCTATTTGAGCGATGATGCGGCCAATCACGTTGGTCGCGTGCTGAGAATGGGCAACGGGCAAGCATTGCAACTCTTTGATGGCAGTAATCAGGTTTTTGATGCAACTATCACTGAAACCAGTAAAAAAACCGTCAAAGTCGCTATTCTTGATGGCACATTATCCGATCATGAATCCCCACTCAACCTGCATCTGGGGCAAGTCATGTCCCGTGGTGAAAAAATGGAATTTACCATCCAAAAATCCGTTGAACTGGGTGTCAACACGATTACGCCACTCCTGTCTGAACGTTGTGGGGTAAAACTGGATGCAGAAAGGTTAGAGAAGAAATTACAACAATGGAAAAAAATAGCCATTGCTGCCTGTGAACAGTGCGGGCGTAATCAACTCCCTGAAATTCGCCCCGTGATGTCACTTGAAACCTGGTGCGCGGAAAACGATGGCAGTCTAAAATTGAATCTGCATCCCCGTGCCAAACATAGCATCAATACCCTCCCACTTCCGGTGGAAAAAGTACGCCTGCTGATTGGGCCTGAAGGGGGGTTGTCTGCCGAAGAAATAGAAATGACAGCAAAATATCAATTTACTGATATCCTGTTAGGGCCTCGCATCCTGAGGACAGAAACTACGGCACTCACTGCAATTACTGCATTACAGGTGCGTTTCGGTGATCTGGGTTAAGGAGAAAAAATGATCAAGCTCGGTATCGTGATGGACCCAATTTCATCCATCAACATCAAGAAAGACACTAGTTTTGCCATGCTGCTGGAAGCACAAAAACGCGGGTGGGAAATCCATTATATGGAAATGAATGATCTCTACCTGCATCAGGGAGAAGCTCGCGCCCGCACACGTTTACTTACGGTAGAAGAAAATCCACAACAGTGGTATCAGTTTGGTGGTGAGCAAGAGATCGCGCTCGATACTTTGCACGTGATTTTGATGCGCAAAGATCCCCCTTTTGATACTGAGTACATTTATGCGACCTATATTCTGGAGCGCGCTGAGGTCAAAGGCAGCCTGATCGTCAATAAGCCGCAAAGCCTGCGCGACTGTAACGAAAAGCTGTTTACGGCTTGGTTCCCGGAATGGACACCCGATACACTCGTCACCCGCAATGCCAAAAACTTACGCGAATTCCATAAAAAACATGGCGATGTTATTTTTAAGCCCCTGGATGGCATGGGAGGCGCGTCTATCTTCCGCTTGAAACAAGACGACGCGAATGTGGGCGTGATTATTGAAACGCTGACTGAACATGGCCAGCGTTATTGCATGGCGCAAAATTTTCTGCCCGCCATTAAAGATGGCGATAAGCGCGTACTGGTTGTTGATGGCGAACCTGTGCCTTACTGCCTTGCCCGTATCCCCGCCCAAGGGGAAACCCGGGGTAATTTAGCCGCCGGCGGCCGCGGGGAAGCACGCCCGTTATCAGAAAGCGACTGGGCAATTGCCCGCGCCGTTGCCCCTGTACTCAAAGAGAAAGGGTTAATTTTTGTCGGGCTGGATATCATTGGCGACCGGTTAACTGAGATCAACGTGACCAGCCCAACCTGCGTACGTGAAATAGAAGCAGCTTTCCCAGACATTTCCATTACCGCCATGCTGATGGATGCTATCGAAAAGCGATTGGAAAAACAGGCAGCATAATCGGCCAAATCACGGTCGTTTCCGGGCAACATTTGCCATTTATAATAAGAGCCCACATACTGTGGGCCACGTTATTCTTACATTGCCAAAATAATTATCAGAAAACACATGAATCTACAGCACCATTTTCTTATTGCCATGCCTTCGCTCTCTGATCCTTATTTCAATCGTTCTGTAGTTTATATCTGCGAACATGATCAAAATGGGGCAATGGGGTTAGTTATCAATAAACCGATAGCCCGAGTTTCTATCCAAAGTATCTTACAAAAGTTAGAGATCACCCCTAAAGATAGAGACGATACTATCAATCTCAATCGGCCAGTGATGGCTGGCGGCCCCTTGTCCGAGGAGCACGGTTTCATTTTACATACGCCACAATCAGGTTTTAGTTCCAGTATTCAAATTTCTGAGCACACCATGCTCACCACATCCAAAGATATGCTGGAAGCACTGGGCACACCACGCCAACCGGAAAATGTGTTAATGACCCTTGGCTATTCAAGTTGGGAAACGGGTCAGTTGGAAAAGGAGATTATGGAAAACAGTTGGCTGACGGTCAGCGCAGAACCTGCCATTATTTTCAATACCCCTATCGCTGCTCGCTGGCGTGAAGCGGCTTCTTTACTGGGAATTAATATTGCCAATCTCGCATCACAAGCAGGACATGCCTGATGAAAAACCGCACAATTATTGCCTTTGATTTCGGAACCCGCAGTATTGGCGCTGCCATCGGGCAAGAAATCACCGGTACAGCCAGGGCATTATCCTCTTTCAAAGCCAACGAAGGCTCCCCCAATTGGGAACTCATTGGCAAACTGCTTAAAGAGTGGCAGCCCGAGCTGGTCATCGTGGGTCTGCCACTCAATATGGATGGCACAGAGCAACCTGTCACCGCACAAGCCCGTAAGTTCGCCAATCGCATACACGGGCGTTTCGGCGTACAGGTTGAACTGCACGATGAGCGATTGACCACCGTAGAAGCGCGCGCCCATCTGTTTGATAACGGTGGCTACAAGGCACTGGATAAGGGTAAGGTTGATTCCGCTTCTGCGGTGATTATTCTGGAAAGCTGGTTTGAACAGCACTATACCCAGCGACAGAATTTGTCATAGCCACAGTTATAGTAATCCCGACAACTGGCGTTGTTGTCGGCTTTGCTCGTAAGTTTGCATGCCACCCGCAGTGCCAGTCTGCATAAGTGAGGCTATTTGATGATTTTTGCCTTCTCTTATCAAATGGCTAACCGCTTGATTGATGACCAAGACTTCATGAACAGCCACTCTGCCGCCGTCTTTGGCCGGGAGCAGTTGCTGGGAAATCACCGCCTTTAAACTCCCGGCCAACTGGCTACAAATCCAACCTTTCTCTTCTGCGGAAAAAACATCAACCAAGCGATCGACCGCCTGAATGGCTCCACGGGTATGCAGCGTTGACAAGACCAAGTGCCCCGTTTCAGCCGCCGTCAGCGCCAGCCGGATTGTCTCTTTATCCCGTAATTCGCCCAACAGGATCACATCAGGATCTTGCCGTAATACCCCTTTAAGTGCCGTTTGATAATCCGCAACATCCTTGCCAATCTGCCTTTGCTGTATCAAACAGTTGCGGCTTTGGTGAACAAATTCGATGGGGTCTTCCAGCGTGATGATGTGTTTACACGTCTGGCTATTCAAGGCATGAATCATGGCTGCCAGCGTCGTGGATTTACCGCTTCCCGTTGCGCCTGTCACTAATATCAACCCGCTCATCTCCTGCAAAATAAGCTGCTGAATAATGTCAGGCGCATAGAGTTGCTCCAATGTCGGGCACTTATCGGCAATCAAGCGCAATACCAATGATAAGTGCGATTGCTGATAGAACAGATTTCCCCTGAGTCGCTGTTTATCCGGCATGGTGACCACAAAGTCGACATGGCCGTGCTGCTGTAACTGCTGTTTCTGTCCCTCCGATAATATTCCCTCACTCCACGCCATCAGGGAATGGGATTGAATTTCTGCCAGTTGTCTCTGGGGGTATAACACCCCGTTGATACGCAAAACCGGAACTTGCCCGACACAAAGATGCAGATCGGAAGCATTATGCTTTACACTAAGGGACACTAATTTTTCCATATTCATTTTTTATCTCCTGAGTCAATTATGCACAATATCGAACAAAATCTTCACGATGTCAGGAACCGCATTACCCTTGCAGCACAAAAATGCGGGCGCTCTTCAGAAGAAATTACCTTGCTTGCAGTCAGTAAAACCAAACCTGTGGACGCCATCGCAGAAGCCATAGCCCATGGTCAGCGGGAATTTGGCGAGAATTACGTTCAGGAGGGCGTGGAAAAGATCCAACACTTTAACAACCGTGACGATTTAGTCTGGCACTTTATTGGCCCGTTACAATCCAACAAGTGCCGTCTGGTTGCCGAAAATTTTGCTTGGTGCCATACCATTGACAGGGTAAAAATCGCCCAACGGTTAAGTGAACTACGTCCTGAAAACCGGCCGCCGCTCAATATCCTGATCCAAATTAATATCAGTGGGGAAGAGAGCAAATCCGGCATTTTGCTGGAGGCGTTACCCGACTTGGCCGCAACAATTAATGCGTTGCCTAATCTGGCATTGCGTGGATTGATGGCAATCCCTGCACCGGAAAGCAACATTGAACGCCAGATAGCTGTTTTTCGCCAGATGGAACACGCCTTTATGGCACTCAAAGCGCAATATCCCCACGTTGACACGCTGTCAATGGGCATGACGGATGATATGGACGCCGCGATTACTTGTGGTTCTACTCTGGTTCGGATTGGAACGGCCATCTTCGGGGCTCGTCAGTACAGGCCATAACGCGCTTAAATTAGTCAACGAGGTTATCTCATGAAAAATCGTAAAATCACCTTTATTGGCGCAGGAAATATGGCGCATGCCATCATTGCCGGATTAGTCAGAAAAGGTTACCCAGCCGAACTCATCACGGTCTGTGCGCCAAGCACAACCCGCCGTGATGTACTGGCAAAAGAGTATGGCATTAATAGCCAAAGCGATAATATTCGTTACGCGCAACAAGCTGATGTCATTGTTCTGGCGGTTAAACCGCAAATGATGGCGGAAGTGTGTACATCACTGCACCCGCACGTCAATTTCAGTAACAAACTGGTGCTTTCTATCGCGGCGGGTATTCCCGTCTCCCGTTTTTACGCGCTTTTGCAGGATAATCTCAATATTATCCGCATCATGCCCAATACCCCTTCGCTTATCGGGCAAGGCGTCAGCGGTCTGTTTGCGCCGGAACAGGTTGAGCAACCGGATCGCGAGTTCGCTGAGTTATTAATGGGCAGCGTCGGCAAAGTTTGCTGGGTCAATGATGAAAACGGGATTAACGATATTATCGCCATAGCAGGCAGCGCCCCGGCCTATTTCTTCCTGTTTATGGAATCAATGCAACAAGAAGCAGAGCGTCTGGGTTTCGACAGTGAAATGGCCAGAGAACTTGTCCTGCAAGCTGCCATAGGTTCAGCTAAACTTGCTGAAACGCAAAAAGATCTTCCTTTTGCTATCCTGCGTGAGCAGGTAACATCTAAAGGCGGTACAACGGCTGAAGCACTGCGCATTTTTTATGAAGGCAAGCTGCCTGAGATTGTGTCCAGTGCCATGCAGGGAGCAATCCGCCGGGCGCAGGAAATGGAAAAATTATTTTAATTCAATGGGTTTAATTCAATCAGGGCTGCTACATGCAATTCTTAAACTTTCTCTTTTTTACCGTTCTGGATCTCTATACTGCGGTTTTACTGCTGCGTGTCTGGATGCAGTGGGCACGTTGTGATTTCTATAATCCCTTTGCCCAGTTTATCGTCAAAATCACCCAGCCTGTGGTGCGCCCATTACGCCGGTTCATTCCTGCCGTGGGTCCTATCGATACGGCGTCTGTGCTGCTTGCCTACCTGCTCGTTATTCTCAAGATTTTGTTGCCTATCTGGTTAACGACCGGGCAGTTTCTCATTCCTTCTGCTGCCATATTCTTGTTTGGCGTGATTGAATTTCTGACGGCGGCCGGAAAGCTGGTATTCTGGTTGGTGATCGCCCGCGCGTTATTGAGTTGGATCAGCCAGGGACGCAACCCTGTGGATTATGTTCTGATCCAATTGACCGAGCCGCTAATGGCGCCCATCCGCCGCATTATTCCTTCTATGGGCGGCCTTGATTTCTCTGCCATGATTGTCATTCTCATTCTCTACGCACTCAATGCCCTGCGTTACGATGTGATGAACTGGCTAGCCTCCATCTTCGCCGGTTAATGAGATAAATCGATCAATGAGATACATAGGTTTTAGATACATAGGTTTTAGATACATAGGTTTTAGATACATAGGTTTTAGATACATAGGTTAATAAAATAAATGGCAATGCAAAAAGTTGTTCTCGCCACGGGAAATGCCGGTAAAGTACGTGAACTGGCGGATTTATTGGCTGACTTTGGTCTGGAGGTTGTCGCCCAAACCGAATTGGGCGTTGATTCAGCCGATGAAACGGGTCTTACCTTCATTGAAAACGCCATCATCAAAGCCCGCCATGCTGCCGCAGTGACCGGCTTACCGGCAATTGCAGACGATTCAGGATTATCGGTGGATGTATTGGGCGGTGCGCCGGGCATTTATTCCGCACGTTATGCCGGTCATGAGGCTTCCGATCAGGAGAATCTGCAAAAATTACTGGCCGCCCTGCGCGATGTGCCTGATGAGCAGCGTCAGGCTCAGTTCAATTGTGTGCTGGTTTTCTTGCGCCATGCCGAAGATCCGACTCCGTTGGTATTTCACGGTCGCTGGTCGGGCAGGATCACCCGTGAACCAGCGGGAGCAGGCGGTTTTGGTTACGATCCGATTTTTTACGCGCCAGAATTTAACTGTACCGCTGCTGAACTCACGCGTGAGCAGAAAAATACCGTTTCACACCGTGGAAAGGCATTAGCCATGTTGTTGGAAGCCCTGCGTAATGCTTAAGTTGCCACCGTTGAGTCTTTATATTCATATTCCGTGGTGCGTGCAAAAATGCCCTTATTGTGATTTCAATTCACATGCTTTAAAAGGCGATGTGCCGCATCAGGAATATGTTGATCATCTATTGGCGGATTTGCGGGCTGATCTGCCGATGATTGATGATCGTGAGGTAGCCACAATTTTTATCGGTGGAGGAACGCCGAGCCTGTTAAGTGCCGAGGGTATGCAGCGATTGTTGGATGGCGTCAGGGGTTCGTTGTCACTCTCGCCACAGGCAGAGATTACCATGGAAGCCAATCCGGGCACCGTTGAAGCCGATCGTTTCCATGCTTATCAGCAAGCGGGTATTAACCGAATTTCCATCGGGGTACAAAGTTTCGGTTCCGATAAACTGATCCGTTTAGGCCGTATCCACGGCCCGGAAGAGGCCAAACGGGCGGCAAAATTGGCTGATGGGCTTGGATTGCGCAGTTTCAATCTGGATTTGATGCACGGTTTGCCCAACCAGACACTTAATGAAGCACTGAATGATTTGCGTCAGGCAATTGAATTATCGCCGCCACACCTGTCTTGGTATCAACTGACGATTGAACCCAATACAAGTTTTGGCTCTCGCCCGCCGGTGTTACCGGATGATGATGCGCTGTGGGATATTTTTTCCCAAGGCCATCAATTATTAACGGCGGCGGGTTACCAACAATATGAGACGTCGGCTTATGCCAAACCAAGTTATCAATGTCAGCATAATCTCAATTATTGGCGTTTCGGTGATTACTTAGGCATTGGTTGTGGTGCCCACGGCAAAATTTCGTTTGCCGATGGCCGCATTCTCCGTACCGTGAAAACCAAGCATCCACGCGGTTATATGCAGGGGCGTTATTGGGATCAGCAAAATCCGGTCGATAATGCCGATCGCCCGTTTGAATTTTTCATGAATCGTTTTCGTTTGCTGGAATCCATGCCACGTCAGGATTTCAGCGATTTTACCGGATTGCCAGAAAGTGCCATTCGCCGACAAATGGATGAAGCCTTGGATAAAGGTTATGTCACTGAAAGCGAGACACACTGGCAAATTACCCAGCACGGAAAATTATTCCTGAATTCCTTATTGGAACTGTTTCTTTAAAAAGAAACGAATACAACAAACGGCACCTGAAAATTTCGGGTGCCGTTTGTTCACATTATTTAATCCTGCCTGTCGCCCGTGCGTAAGCAAACAGCCCGCCGGCAGAGACAATATTGGCCAGTTCACCAATCGGATCAGTTTGATATTTCTCGCCATTTTTCAGCAGAATCACGGTCTGGTTTTCGATATCAATCTCAATACTGTCCCCCGTCACTAATTTGTCACACAAACGCGCTTGTCCTGCCACGGGCAATAACTGCCCGGTTGATACGCAATTGCGGAAGAATATACGGGCATAAGATTGAGCCAGAACCGCTTTCACACCGGAAGCCCCTAATGCTGCAACGGCGTGCTCACGCGACGATCCACAACCAAAATTCTGTCCTGCCACGATGATCGGATATTTCGCTTTTCCTTTACTTTCATCAATAAAAGGCAGTGAGCCTTCCGGCAATCCACACATCGCCAACGAAGCCAGTTGGGCATAGCCTTCCGGCGTGGAAGGATTCACCTTAAGATATTCGGCTGAGAGGATCTGGTCAGTATCAATATTGTCGGTTAATACATACACCTCACCCCGAATGATATTTTCCTTTAACCCACTCATAAAAACTCCTCAGGATTGGTTATTTGACCGGTAATCGCGGCGGCAGCAACCGAATAAGGGGAAGCGAGGTAAATATTGGCGCGTTTATGCCCCATTCTGCCGACAAAATTGCGATTGGTGGTGGATATCACGGATATCGGATCGTTGACCCGCCCAAAGGTATCCGGCGGCCCCCCGCAACAGGCGGCACATCCAGATTCAGAGGACAGTTTCACGCCCGCATCACTTAAAATCTGGTAGACAGAAACGCCATCAATTTGCGTCGTAATCGTGTTATGGAAAACTTCTTTGGTGGCCGGCACGGCATAAGTCGGAATAGCCACTTTATGCCCTTTGATAATCCGGGCGGCTGCAACAAAATCTTCCAGCTTGCCCCCGGTACAAGAGCCAATATAGGCTTGGGATATGGCAACATTAGCCACCTGCTCAATAGAAACGACGTTGTCCGGTGAATGAGGTTTGGCAATCTTCGGTTGCATCGCGGAAACATCAATATTTAATACCCGGCTATATTGGGCATCTTCGTCCGGGTAAACGATGTCAAACGGGAGAGCGTTTCGTTCTGCCAGATAATCCAGCGTTGCCTGATTGGGAACCATAATGCCGTTTTTGGCACCACATTCAACGACCATATTGCAAATCGTCATGCGCTCTTCTACCGATAACTCATCAATGACATTACCGCCGAATTCGATAGCCTGATAAGTGGCACCATCAACGGTTAATTCTGACAATACAGATAAAATCATGTCCTTAGCCAAAACATGGGCGGGCTTGGTGCCGGTAAAATTGACCCGGATGGTCGTTGGCACCTTAAGCGGAATTTCTCCCGTCCCTAACGCATAAGCGGCATCCGTAATCCCCAGCCCGATGGCGAATGCACCAAACGCTCCCGCAGTCACGGTATGAGAATCGGTGCCCAATAACACTTCGCCGGGGCGGGTATGCCCCCCTTCTGCCAGCCCGATATGGCACACCCCTTTATAATCGGGGGTCCCGACATCATAGAAATATTTGATGTTCTGTTCGGCGGCAAATTCACGCATGACCCGAATGTTTTGATTTGCTTGTGAGTCGGCCGAATAGACAAAATGGTCCGGGATTAAAATAAAGCGTTCAGGGTCCCATATCTTCGCATCCTGCCCGAACTCCTTTTTAAATACGCTGGCGACACCCGGTGTGCAGGGATCGTGGGACATGAGAATATCCACTTTCGCCCAAACCACTTCCCCCGGAGTAACGTGTTGACGCCCACTTGCCCGTGCAAGAATTTTTTGTGTCATCGTTTGGTTCATCTTACATGGCCTCCAAAAAGTAAAAACAGACTCAACAGATGGTCATCCTAACAAGATTACGGTTCCTTAACGTAGGGAAATACCCTGCTTGTATTCACTGTTTCCAGTATGGGACAGTTGTCCACAAAATGGGAATATGTGATATGTTATAGGGCAGTTCCCACGCGTAAATCATCAGGTTATTGCATGAATAATATTGAGAATCTTACCTCGATGGTGGTCTTTGCCCGTGTCGTCGAGACATTGAGTTTTACCGAAGCGGCAAAATCGTTAAGGCTGTCTAAATCTTCCGTCAGCCGCGAGATTGCACAGTTGGAAGTCAGATTAGGCACTCAATTGCTCAACCGTACTACACGCAAGATTCAAGTGACAGAAGTCGGGATGAGTTATTACCAATACTGCCACCGCATCCTGACCGAAGCCCAACATGCTGAACATTTTATCCGTCATTTCCATGAAGCGCCGATGGGCAGTTTGCGCTTGATTGCCCCGGTCTCCTTTGGCAGCCAGTGTATTGTCCCCGCCCTGAATAGCTTTATTGCCGGCAATATTCATATCAGCGTTGATCTGGAGTTGACCGACAGAACCCTCAATATGGAAGAAGATCAATGCGATATTGCGATCATTATCGGGCGCGAAACACCCCAATATCCGCTTGTCATGCCTTTAATTGATATCACTTGGGGGCTTTACGCCACCCCTGACTATATAAGTCAATTTGCGCCCATAGAGAAACCCGAAGATCTCCCCCGTTACGATTACCTGCTATTCCGTGGCCCCGCTCATACCATTTCCCTGCCGTTCCGCAAGGAGAGAAATAAGCTGGATATCGAAGTTCGCAGCCGGTTTCGCATCAATAACAGCGTGGCGTTAATGAGTTCCGCTCTGGCCGGGGCAGGGATTGCCTATCTGCCCGACTATGTTACCCATGAAGCGGTAGCAGAGGGAAAACTAGTACGACTTCTGCCAGAGTGGAGCATGGATCTCTATCAGGCTTGGATACTGTTTAAATCAGAAAGTACACTGTCTTCGCGTGTGCAGCAGTTTGCAAGCTCGTTGCAGCGCAAGCTAAGGCAGAATCTGGAGAGCGGGAAAGAAGCGTAGCGACGGCATCAATGCGGGTACAACCGTACCCGCTAACGATCTTATCGGTAAGATGTGACATCAATGCTCATTAATAGTAGTTGCCGTGACGATAATCCCAAGTCGTGAAAATATCAGACATCAGCGCCATAATTTTATTGACATCCAACCCCTTGCGAATCAATACCGGACACGGGCTAATATCGCGCTGACCCTGTTGCAGGGGAACCAATTTACCCTTTTCATCGACCATTGACACCATCACACCTTGTTCGTAACGGGTTTGCTCCGTTTCATTGGGCTGGATAGATTTAACATAGTCATTGGCACAAATAATCAGATCAGCCCGCTCTTCTATTCTCTCACCGATGCATTCAACCAATCCGCGATTTCCCTTACCTGATGGGTTCGCTGAACTGGCAAAAGAGAACTTGCCGTATTTTTCCCACAGTTCCTTGGCCAAGATTTCACCGGGTTTGCCAAATTTAATCACAAAACAACTTGTACCACGCTGATCCATCATCAGTTCTTTAGAGCCATCATCAGGGATACGGGCGACGGCTTCTTCTTTCCACGGCAAAATACAACCTAATAAGATGTCTTCATCCCAATGTTTTTGATAAAGTTCTTCAATTTCCGCATTAAGCTGAGCCAGCTCTTTCAACTGTTCCAACGATCCACATAAAACAACACCCGGCTTGTTGCGATTGCGCTGTTTAGCTTCAAATTTGCGCTCCAGACCTTGCGCATCCGATGTCATGATAATGTAGCCAACTTTGGTTGGGCAAACGATCATGCCGCCGTCATTTGAGAGGATCTCTACCGCTTCCTGCTGCACCCCATAGTTCCATTGAATTTTTTTGCTGCTCATCTTGATACTCCTTACTGGAAACGGAAGAATTATTAATCAGTTAACGCTGGTAGTAACCGGTAATAGACGCTGTTGCCAAGGTATTGGCTTGGATCATAAAACGTGCAATCGCATTGGTTGTTTCAGCATCGATGCCCAGTTTTTCTACCGACAAGGCATGTACAGTGAAAATATAGCGATGGGCTTTATCGCCCACGGGTGGGCAAACGCCACAGAAGCCAAACTGGCCGTAATCATTTCTGCTTTGGATCGTACCGGCCGGCAATTTGCTGCCATCGCTTTGCCCTGCGTTTGCAGGTAAGGCGTGTGTTTCAACGGGGATATCAAACGCGACCCAGTGCCAGAAACCGCTGCCGGTTGGTGCATCCGGATCATAGACCGTTATCGCAAAACTTTGCGTTCCGGCCGGCGCTTCTGCCCAAGCAAGTTCGGGGGAACGGTTATCACCATTGCCACCAAATTGATTAAACTCATGCTCTTTTTGCAAGAAATCATGATGGTTAAATTCAATTGAACGGATAATCATGCTTGTGTCCCCATTAGATGCCTTTTGCAACATCCTAACGCAGATTTTCTGTGCCGCAAGATCAAGCCATGATTTTGCCTGATTGTTTCAATTTAGGAACAATATCAGTTTAGGAATAATAAGTGATTATGAATAGAAAGCAGCTTATTATCGCCCCGCGACGCGGGGCGATAATAAATATATCTTGAAGTACGACGGGCATATAACTATTTAGATTTAAGGGTAAATTCAGAGAAAAAGAATTTTACTTTACCCAATTACAAAGCATCAGCAACCGCATTAACTTGTCGCGTCATGCTGTCCAAACCACCACCTGACAAGTACCAGAGATCAGATTGCAGATAAACTATTTTGCCGTTTTTATAGGCATTGGTTGATTTGACTTGATCATTTTCAAACTGATCTTTTTCCAACTTACCCGCACCAATCGCTTCGCTACGATCGATAATAAAAATCACATCAGGATTGGTTTGTGCAATCATCTCTGCCGTCACCGCCCGACTTTTGTTTTCATCCGGTTTAGCCGGCAATACCGCGCGAGGCGCTTTAATCACGTTGTAAACAATCGCCTGATTATTGGGATAGAGCTCCCCTGCGTTGTGCAGTAATACCAATACCTTGCTGTTCGCTGCTTGCGCTTTTTCCTGAGCAGATGCAATCGTTTTTTCCAAATCAGCAAATTGGGCTTTCACCATATCCTGCTTATTGAACACCTCGCCCAACAATTTAAGATTATTATCAACGGATGACAGGTAATTTTTATTGTCCGTACTTAAATTAATGGTGGAAGCTATTTGCGACAGATGATCATAAGAAGCGCCTTGGCGCCCGGTAATAACAATTAAATCTGGCTTGATTTCCGCTAATTTTGCCAAATTCGGCTCTTTCATTCCCCCGGCATTGTGCATCGTTGCAGGCATGTCATTACGCACATATTCAGGTAAGTTATTAATAGGTAGTGCAATCACGCGATCAGATAACCCCAGTTTGACCATCGAATCGTAAGTGCCGAAATCGAACAACACAACCCGTTTTGGGTTCTTTTTCACCTGAGTTTCACCGGAAAGATGTTTTACCGTGACATAATCACCAGACTGAGCGGTGACTGAATTTGGCGTAAATAATTCGGATGATTGACTAAATGCAGAGTAACTGGTGGCAGAAAGCAATGATGCAATAACCATTGGCAGGATTTTTTTCATTGTTACACCTAAATTGAGCCTATGAGTAAAAGGTGACCTGCATTCTAGGTGGCAATATGAATATGTCAACAAAATAAGAATCAATTTCATATTGATTCTTATTTGCTTTTTTGGCGAATATCCTCGTCGTGCTTTAAGACGCATTTATAGGATATATCGCGTGATTTACTTAATCGAATTCATAAGACTAATGCGCTGTTGTTCTAATTTACTGGCTTTACTGCACACATCCGTTTTTAAGCGCTTTAACTCTTGTTCCTGTTTTTTCCATTCAGCATCAAAACCATTCTGCATACCGCCCAGCCCGCCGAGGAGAGACATTAACATCTGTTTACCGTCACCATTTTGATCACTGTTTTTACGGCTCATTTCGTTAATGCTATCTTGCAAAATCCCACCCAGACTTTGTTCAATGAGTTTTCGGCCTTCTGGCTCTACCTGTTTGACTGCCTGAGAATTGAATGCAAAACCATTGGCACGGGTTTCAATCACTTTATCTATTTGTTTGTTGAGGCCTGTTTCCAATTGAGAGAGACGGTTACGGATATGACTTTCCTTGCCCATCGTTTCGACAACCACTTTATCCAGCGCTTGGCGAGCACTCGCCAAATGGCTCAGCGCCTCTTTCTTCACCCAGGGCAAATCCTGGCGGACTGTCTGTTGATATTGCAGGGCCTTGTTACGTTGTTCTGTACTCAGCGATAACGCCTTGCCATCCCGTGTTATGGAACCATCAGGCAATATTTTCAGATTGCCATCTGCCCCGGTGATCTGGACAGCGTTTGGCGTAACAATAATGTCATCATTCAGCGTCACATGACATTCAGATTTCGCCTGTGCCTGAGTCATAATGACTTGAGATGCAAATAACAATGATGCAGCAATCGTGATCCTGCGTAACATACGTTCTCCTGATTTCGTTTGCGTATTTTTTACGTATTCATTTACGTAACAATGCTTCATCAGCACAGATAAGGTTAAAAAATAGAGCGCCCAATACGCCCGGCTAACTTTTCCAGTGCGGCACAACCTGCCAGTGAGTTGCCGGATTTATCCAGTTCAGGTGACCATACCGCCACCGTGAATTCTCCCGGAACGACACAAATAATGCCACCGCCCACCCCTGATTTTCCCGGCATACCGATCCTGAAAGCAAACTCGCCGGAACCATCATACATACCACACGTCAACATCAGCGCATTAATCTGGCGGGTTTGTCGCAGGCTGAGAATTTGTTGGCCGGACCCTATCATACGTCCTTGGTTGGCTAAATAAATAAAACATTGGGCCAATTCAATACAACTCATTTCCAAGGCACAGTATTGGAAATAGGTTTGCAGAACGGTAATCACATCATTGTCAAAATTACCGAATGATTTCATCAGGTAAGCTATCGCAGCATTGCGGCTGGAATGCTCCATTTCTGAACGGGCAACGATATCATCATAGTAGATATTTTTTTGCCCAGTCAGGCTGCGAACAAATTCCAGCATTCTGTGTTTCGGCGCACTCAGCCGAGATTGCAGCATATCGCAAATAATCAATGCCCCAGCATTAATAAAGGGGTTACGGGGAATTCCCTTTTCCAACTCCAACTGTACCAATGAGTTAAACGGCTGCCCCGAAGGTTCTGTACTCACTCGCTGCCAGATATCCTCTTCCTTATAACGTGTCATCGCTAAGGTTAAGCTCAACACTTTAGAAATCGATTGGATAGAGAAACGTTTTTCTGCATCTCCCGCTTTAAAAACCTGCCCATCTACCGTACAAATGGCCATCGCCAAATTATTTGCCGGAACTTCCGCCAGAGCAGGAATGTAATCTGCTACTTTTCCTTGGCCAATCAAAGGGCGTACTTCTTCTAAGATATCTGCCAATAACGAATTAGAGAACCTTACCTTCACCACTTTTTCTCCAGACAAACAGGGACTCCCAAGGAGCCCCTGCACACTGCGCTATTTTTACCTAATACGCTTCTTTTTATGCAACAGCGAATCAATCCCACCACACATCAAATAGTTTTGATGTGATAACGTCTTCCATACCGCGATCTTTCAGCCAATGCTCAACCAATTGGCGGTGCTCTTCAGTACATTTGCCAATTTTTTGCAAACAGACAATGCCTTCCCATTGCAAATAACCGCTGGCATCCAGCGCAAGGCCATTTGGCTCGATCAGCTCTTCAATCAGGGCATCAACCGTGCTATCAACAACTTCAACGGCGGTATCAGCCGGAAAATTCCACTTTACTGAAAAACCCAATTCCTGAAACTCATCAATACGCAATTTTTTACGCAGACGACGACTACGGTTTTTAGCCATTATTTTACCCTCTCAAACATTAGATCCCATACGCCATGACCTAACCGCTGGCCACGCTTCTCAAATTTTGTGACCGGACGCGAATCAGGACGTGGCACATAATCACCGTTTTCTGACAAGTTGCGATATCCTTCCGCTGCGCTCATCACTTCCAGCATATGCTCTGCATATGGCTGCCAGTCGGTTGCCATATGGAAGATACCACCGATTTTCAGCTTACTTTTAACCAATTGAACAAATTCAGGCTGCACAATTCTGCGTTTGTTATGACGGGCTTTATGCCACGGATCGGGGAAGAAAAGCTGAACCATTGCCAGGCTCTGATCGGGGATCATATTGTTCAATACTTCGATGGCATCATGGCACATCACTCGCAGATTAGTGAGATTTTCATCTTCTGCAGATGCCAAACACGCCCCGACTCCCGGTGCATGAACTTCAATGCCAAAAAAGTTTTTCTCTGGATTTGCGCTGGCCATTGTGACTAATGAGGCGCCCATACCAAAACCGATTTCCAACACAACAGGCGCTTCACGGCCAAACAGCGCTGCCATACTGGACATTTCGGCCTGATAGTCCACTCCCATCTTCGGCCACACATTATCAAGCGCTTGCTGCTGGCGACTGGTTAACCGTCCCTGCCGACGTACAAAACTGCGGACACGGCGCAACGCCCTGCCATTTTCATCATATTCCGGTGAAATTACGTTATTTATCATGGTACTTTCTGTCAGTTTTAAAGACATTTGCTCAGGCGACCGGGACTTTATATACCACAGGATTGCCCAAAGAGAGCGCAATTATGCAAAGATGGCTGAGTTTATCAAGTTCAGTGCCCATAAGCACAACTTTAATGCTATGTTTGCGTAACGCTTCGAAATAAAGTTCGGGTTTACACTGAGGTTACACTATGCTGCAATCCCGTCCACGTAACAATGACCCGATATAAAGACAATTATTCTAATGATGGAAGCTGAGCAATTTTCACACGCGGTACTTGAGTGGTATCACCGCTATGGCCGCAAAACCCTGCCGTGGCAGTTGGAAAAAACATCCTATCACGTCTGGCTTTCAGAGGTGATGCTGCAACAAACCCAAGTTGCAACGGTCATTCCCTATTTCCAAAAATTTATTTCCCGTTTTCCCGACGTTGCTTCTTTAGCTGCTGCACCATTGGACGAAGTTCTCCATTTATGGACGGGGTTGGGATATTACGCCCGCGCCCGCAATTTGCATAAAGCCGCCCAACAGGTTGTGACGTCACACAACGGCAACTTTCCGACCACATTTGATGATGTTGTTGCTCTGCCCGGTGTGGGACGTTCAACCGCCGGAGCCATTCTTTCACTCTCTCAGGGCAAGCATTTCCCTATTCTTGACGGTAACGTGAAACGTGTTTTAGCACGCTGCTACGCTGTTGATGGCTGGCCGGGGAAAAAAGAGGTGGAAAACCAGTTATGGGACATCAGCACACGCGTAACGCCCAAACAAGGTGTCAAATATTTTAATCAGGCGATGATGGACTTGGGTGCCATGGTCTGCACCCGCAGCAAACCCAAATGTGAGATTTGCCCGCTTAATGCGGGGTGTATCGCTTATGCCAACCACAGTTGGGCAAGCTATCCGGGTAAAAAACCGAAACAGAGCATTCCGGAGAAAACTGCCTACTTTTTATTAATGCAATACGGTGATAAGGTTTGGCTAGAGCAACGCCCGCTTTCTGGGATTTGGGGCGGTTTATTTGCTTTCCCACAATTTGCTGATCAGGCATCACTGGAGCAATGGCTGAAAAGTTCAGGCATCTCTCACAGCAAACTTGAACAATTGACCGCATTTCGCCATACATTCAGTCATTTTCATTTAGATATCGTTCCTATTAGAACCGATATCTTATCTTTTGATTCCTGCATGGATGAAAATAAAGGACTTTGGTATAACTTACGCCAGCCAGCAACCATTGGATTGGCAGCTCCCGTTGAATACCTTTTGCAACAATTGGCTTAATTTGCCGACTATTTTGAGGATTAATTATGAGCAGAACTATTTTTTGTACTTTTTTACAACGAGAAGCCGAAGGTCAAGATTTTCAACTCTATCCGGGGGAATTGGGCAAGCGAATTTTCAATGAAATTTCGAAAGAAGCATGGCAACAATGGATGAGTAAACAAACCATGCTGATTAATGAAAAAAAACTCAATACCATGAATCCAGAAGATCGCAAGCTGCTTGAGCAAGAAATGGTAAAATTCCTGTTTGAAGGGCATGACATTCAAATCGACGGTTATACACCACCGGAACAATAATATTTACGACTCGATTGGCATAATAAGAGCCATTTTGTATGGCTCTACACATTCTAAGCATTGATGAAACCCCAATATCTAACAGCATTAATATCCAACGGCATTGTAAAATGAAAAGACTGCTGGCTCTGATCCTCCTCGCTCCACTTTTAATTTCTTGTTCTGGCAAAAAAGACGTTGAATACAACGAAGAATATATAAAAGACACCAATGGTTTCGATATTTTGATGGGGCAATTTGCCCACAACATTGAAAATATCTGGGGGTTGCAGGAAGTTTTAATCGCAGGCCCAAAAGATTACGTTAAATACACGGATCAATATAAAACTCGCAGCCATATCAATTTTGAGACGGGAAATATCACGATTGAAACCCTTTCTCCGATTGAACCCACGGAACATTTACGCAAAGCGATTGTAACGACTTTACTGATGGGAGATGATCCCGGAACTATCGATCTTTATTCTGACACCAACGATATCCAGATCAGCAAAGAACCCTTTCTCTATGGGCAGGTTTTAGATAATAGTGGTGAACCCATTCGCTGGGAGTGGCGCGCACGTCATTTTGCCAATTATCTGATCCAGAATAAATTGCAAAAACGCCAATCAGGGTTACATGTTATTTGGTCAGTCACCATGCAGTTAGTGCCTAACCATTTGGATAAACGCGCCCATAAATACCTTCCTATTGTTCGCAAAGCCGCTATCAAATATGGCGTTGATGAATCCCTGATCCTTGCTATCATGCAGACTGAATCCAGTTTTAACCCTTATGCCGTCAGTCGCTCTGATGCCTTGGGACTGATGCAGGTCATGCAGCACACAGCCGGACGAGATGTTTTCAAAATGCAAGGAAAATCAGGCCAGCCTGGTCGCAGCTATCTCTTTGATCCTGAAAACAATGTGGATGCTGGTACAGCCTATCTAGCGATATTGCAAAATACCTATTTAGGCGAAATTAAAAATGCTACCTCACGTCGATATGCCATTATTACGGCTTACAATGGCGGTGCTGGTAGTGTATTGCGCGTATTCTCCGGTGACAGAAAGAAAGCGGTTCAGATCATCAATTCAATGGCACCGGGTGATGTTTATGAAACTCTGACCAATAAACATCCTTCTGCTGAATCACGTCGCTATTTGATAAAAGTGAACAATGCACAAAAAAGCTATCGCAGGTAGTTGATAACAAATCAGTGGATAGAAAGAAAGTAATCGATGGAGCGGTGATTGCCTCTCCATTTTGTTTAGATTTATAGCTCATTGTGTGATTTAAGAGCATATAAATAAATTTATGCAGAAAGTGTTTGACGGATTGGGCTGAATACGGTTTAATGCGCCCCGTTAGCCCGGATAGCTCAGTCGGTAGAGCAGGGGATTGAAAATCCCCGTGTCGGTGGTTCGATTCCGCCTCCGGGCACCACCTTAAAGTTTCTTGAAGTCCAATCCAGTCAATCACCTCAAATAAAATCACGTCAAATTAACCAGATAGATTATTTTTACGTCTATTTTGGTCTATTGCAATCAATATGCAGCAAGGGGCATAATCGGTGGCACCTACACTTCGATTATAAGTATGCCCCATAAAATGAAACTCAACGCGCGACAAATCGAGACGGCAAAACCCAAAGAGAAAACCTATAAACTGACTGACGGTGGCGGCCTGTATCTGGAGGTCACTTCACGCGGTGCTAAATATTGGCGCATGAAGTACTATCGCCCCACCGATAAGAAAGAAGACCGTCTGGCTTTTGGTGTCTATCCGGTTGTATCCCTGGCTGATGCACGGGCCAAACGAGACGAAGCCAAGAAGTTGATTGTACAAGGGATTAATCCCAAAGCAGAGAAAAAAAGGGCAGGTTCTGAATCGAAAGGGGCATACCCCTTTGAGAAAGTCGCCCTTGAGTGGCACGCCAGTAACAAACGCTGGAGTGACAGTCACCGCCACAAAGTACTGCGCAGCCTTGAACAATATATCTTCCCGCATATCGGCAGGCTCGATATTACCACGTTAAGGACAAGTCAGCTTTTAGCCCCGGTCAAAACGGTTGATGCCGAGGGTAAGCATGATATCGCCCAACGGCTACGCCAGCGTATCACTGCCATCATGCGCTATGCCGTCCAGAATGATATTCTGGAGTCCAATCCGGCTAACGATATGACCGGAGCACTCACCACAACAAAATCTCGCCATCACCCCGCCCTGCCCCATGAAAGTTTACCCGATTTTCTGACCCGATTATCCTCTTATCGTGGACGCTTACTGACCCGGATCGCCGTCGAGTTGACTTTATTAACCTTTGTCCGTTCCAGTGAGCTGAGGTTTGCCCGTTGGGAAGAAATCGACTTTGAAAACGCGGTGTGGAAAATTCCCGCCACAAGGCAACCCATTAAAGGCGTTCGGTTTTCTGAGCGTGGCATGAAGATGAAAACCGAACATATCGTGCCACTGAGTCATCAGGCAGTTTCACTGTTCAAAGCCTTGCATAAACTCAGTGGCAACTGTGACGTGATATTTCCCAGTGATCATAATTCCGCGAAAGTCATGAGCGAAAATACCGTTAACAGTGCCTTACGTAACATGGGCTACGATACCCAAACCGAAGTCTGCGGGCATGGGTTCCGCACAATGGCACGTGGCGCGATGGGGGAATCCGGCCTGTGGAGTGATGACGCGATCGAGCGCCAGTTAAGCCATATCGAAAGAAACAATGTCCGGGCGGCCTATATTCACACATCCAAGTATCTGGACGAGCGGCGGCTGATGGTGCAGTGGTGGGCGGATTATCTGGATGCGAACCGGGAAAAGCCCATCACACCCTATGATTTTGCCAAGCCGCTGCGCGACAGCAAAAACCGATAGCGCGGCACGAAAACAATTTCACGCATGGGATAAACAATTAACGCTGTTCATTTAATAACGATTTTTAAATAATTTGCCTGTCATCAAACAACGTCCACGATGAGCACTCACGGACTCGGTAACAGGAAAAAATATGACAGTGACAGCACCGAAGGAAAATCTTATCCGTTTGCCGGAAGTTCAGCGCAGAACGGGTTACAGCAAGGCGTGGATCTACAAATTGATTGGTGACGGGGAATTTCCGAAACAGGTCAAAATCGGCCCCCGCTCTATCGCGTTTATTGAATCAGAAATTGATAACTGGATTACTCAGCGTATCACAGAATCACGGGTGGCATAACGCACACAAAAGAATATGACATAAGAAACGTAACATAAAACACAACGCCCCGAAGTGCGGCACACACTGCGAGGCGTTTCACCAATAACCGTTTAAGGTAAAAAACGATGGCTGATATACAGCATACCCAAACTCGCCCTAAATTTACAGTCCAAAAATCCGCTAATCAAAAACCGCTCGACCTGATCCAGACCGTGAAAACATCGGCTATGTATTATTGGGAAAACCTGCTGCCTGCCTGTGGTATTGATATTCCGGCAAGGGGTAAACATGGCCCTTGCCCTATTTGCGGCGGCACTGACCGTTTCCACTTTATTGACGATCATCATCATGGTAACTGGCATTGTCGGCAGTGTGACGAGCCAAAGTATGGTGATGGGCTGGATTTAGTGGCAAGAACCCAAGGGATCTCGATTACTGAGGCGGCAAAAGTCGTTGCAGATACACTGGCATTACCTTTGCCTGAACCCAAGCCAGCCAGAGAAACCACTTACACAACACGGCCAATTGCCGAAAAAGTGGCAGCACTGGTGGCGAAATCCATTACCGGACATTCGCCATACCTGAGCGCAAAGGGGCTGCAATGTCCCCATCAGCGATTGCTTGAAGACGGCTCTTTGTTGTTGCCACTGACAACACTGGACAAGAAAGTCACGGGTGCGCTGCTTATCAGGCCGGATGGAAAGCGAAAACACCTGTTTGGCAGCAAAAAGAAAGGTTCGTTTATCGCGCTGTCTGTACTGGAAGAACAACCGGACACGGTCTTGATTGCAGAGGGCTACGCCACCGCGCTGACGGTCAGTCAGTTATATAGCGGTCTGGTTCTGGCGGCACTGGATGAGGGAAATCTATTTCCTGTCACAAAAGCCGTTCGGGAACGTTGGCCGGACGCAAAAATCATTATTGCCGCAGATAATGACTGGCACGAACCGGGCGAGCTGGATAAAGACGGCAAACCCAAAAAGAATGTTGGCAAGATCTCGGCAGAAAAAACCGCCCATGCAGTGAAGGGCTGGCTTACATTGCCACCGGGTAATATCAAAGCTGACTGGGACGATTATCGCCAACAACACGGCATTGAGGCAACAAAACAGGCATTCAGTAAAGGGTTGCATCAGGTAGGAGAATATATGAACAGTAAAGCAACAGGGAATCGCAGCAATATAGAAACCCTCTACCCAAATCGCAAGACAAAACTACCGCTTTCAGTCGGTTCTCAAGGCTTTGATGCTCAGTTGGACTACGTCGTTAAGGGCATCATTCCAGCGCATTCCCTGTGCAGCATTTACGGGGCGAGCGGGTCATACAAGAGCTTTCTGGCCGGAGCATGGGGCTGTCATATTGCCACGGGCAAGGCATGGGCTGGGAAATCAGTCGCTCAGGGTTCAGTGATGTACGTCGTCGGTGAAGGCGGGATTGGTGTGCCACGGCGCATCAGGGCATGGGAAATTGTCAACGGTCAGACCGTTGAAAATATGTATCTGATCAATACCCCGGTATTTCCGGCTTCGCCTGCCGAAGTGCATGAGCTGGTGATTGCAGCCCAACAGGTTGAAGCCGAAACGGGCCAACCGGTACGCCTGATTATTCTGGACACCCTCGCCCGTTGTTTTGGGGGCGCTGATGAGAATGATTCAAAAGATATGGGGGCGTTTGTTCGTGGCTGTGACGAGCTGAAAGCCCGGACAGGGGCAAGCATTCTCGTGGTTCACCATTCCGGCAAAGACGAAAGCAAGGGTGCACGGGGTTCCAGTGCCTTTCGTGCTGCGCTGGATGTTGAATATAAGATCAGCCGGGAAGGGAAAAAAGGCGGGGCGCTGGTTATCGCCTGCACCAAGATGAAAGATGCCGAAGAGCCGGAAACCCAAGCCTATGACCTGCGCGTGGTTGAACTCTTTACCGATAAAGACGGTGACAATATTACGTCATTAGCCTTGATTGACAGGCCGCGCGATCCGGTTGAAGAGGAAGAAATCAGTCTTGTCGCCAATAAAACCGATAACCATGCGGCGTTGTGGCAGTGCATACGGTCGCGCACTGCCCTGAAAGAACCTTGCTCCATTGCTCTTGTACGTGATAACTTAAAGGCGATGGGGGTGAATGTGAAGAATTTCAGCCGCTGGTTAACCAAGTTAGAGCATGACGGACTCATTACCCGGAACGGGCAGGAACTCACCATGGTTAACCAGAACAACGGGGATTAAAAAGTGAGTAGAAAAGTGAGGCGTAGTGAGGAGAGGCATTTTACGACTCACCCTATTCCTCACTTTTTTCGCATATATACAGAAAAAGTGAGGAGCAATAAAGGCATTGATTTTTAAGGATAAATAAATCCCAATTCCTCACCTGTTTTTGCAGTGAGGAAAGTAAAAAGTGAGGAGAAAAATGAGGAAGCGTGAGGAGTCATTCCCTTTCTGGCAGGTGTTTTTTTAGGCTCTCCGTGTTACCGGGGTAATTTATTAGCCCGGTAACACGGAGAAGACAAGCGCAGCGCGTCAGTGATACCCTAAAAATTAGCGTCTAACTATCAAGCGAAAAACTCAATGTGACTGCTTTACCACTCTCCGTAAGGGTATTTTTTCCCTTTGATAAAATTTTTGATACGTTCGGAATATTCACCATAACCATCAGGATGGTTTGTTTTATCCCGACAAATCGTCATGTTATCACCAAAAACCGATTCACCTGTGGACACTAAGATATTATCGCCGTTGTTTTTATCGATACCCCGCAACCAAGCGCGTGCAGTTCCAGCAGGAGCCAGACCAATAAAAATTCGCTCTCGATAGTCTGGTGGCTGTTTCTCATAGCCGGGATAGAAAGCAGGCTCGCGCATCAATTGCCTTACCTCTGATGTGAACTCAAACACTGTTTGGTAGGTTTTTTTATCAATGACCGAATCCCAACAAACCATTATCCGCTTAGGTAGCGCTTCACCATGGTTATTAATCCCACTAGCCCCCCCTCCTAACTTCTTACTCCATGAATTCATACTTCTATAGTCTGGATCAGTTCCATCATTCATAAATTTTTGGACAATATAATTATCCTCGTCCTGAAACTGAACAAAACTAATACTGGCTGGGAAATATTCTGGGGTAATAATTTGAAATCTCCACTTCTTATAAGGTAGCGGTTCGCTATTGCGCACAATGGGTTTATAAGTCACTACCCGCTTTCCTGATGAATAGGACACTGACGGATACGACTGACAGGCAGTTAACCCAAATATCATGCCTGAGCAAAGTAACAAAACTAATGTATTGTTGTTTCTCACTATGAAATATCCTTGCCATTATTATCAAAAATAGTTCTACGCCAATCACTATTAGGACGATTCGCATACGCAATTTCTGCTGGAAGAACATCACCTTGGATGCTATTACCTTTTGTTTTCGTATTGTTCCAATTTGCTGAAAAGTGACTATATTTAGACCATATCAATGTCAGTTCTTCCTGAGTAAAAGGCTCAGGTTTCTGCCCCTGCCTGATAGCTCTCCCCTGAGCAATCGCTTTTTCTGTTATAGCCTGAAGCTCCGCCGGAAGTTGATAATTACTATCTTTATCGCTTGGCTTATTAAAAACCAATCCCGCTTCTTGGGCAGCATCTTGCATGACCAGCATACCTGTTTTGGACCAATCATTTTTGATGGTACGAGTAAGAACGGCCGCCGCCGTTACATTGGTTGAACCCGATCGCCTGGAATATTCTGAACTGTCATCGCGCCATGTGATGAGCCTGGTATTTTCATCTGTGATTAATGAACCAATGGTCGGGGATTTTTTTAACTGAGCCAACTCCTTTTGAGCATTTTTATAAACATGAAGATGACTATCTGGAGGTACTCCAACCCCTGATACTTGCATCATTTTCGGTCGGGTGATACATAAATTTTCATCACTCACAGGCTCATATCCGCCGCCAACATCCGCATGTGCACCGGGCAGCTCAAGTTCAGGCCAGTGAGGTTTTACACTGTTTAAGGAGAAATTATAACGGCATTCATTCTGCGCTGTAATATGGAAAACACTTTTTGCAATATCAGGAGATAAAAATATATTAGCAGGTCCCGTCACAGAAGAATTATGAGGGTTGAGCAGATTGTTCATTTCAGCAATTGCAGTAACAGTGTCATAAATACCTAAAAAACGAGTCTTGCCTGTAGGGTTGGTTGATTTTTCCAGATAACGATGATCAGCAAAACACTCATTAAGTACCTTTAATAAATCATCATCTTGTTTCAACACACGGTTAGCAAAATGGCGGGATGATGCAGCCCCTCGACTAAAGCCAATAATATCGAACTGTAGTGATCGGATATTATCCTTTGTTTCTTTCAAAAATTCCGTAAGTTCACTTTTTATTTTTTGTATTCCAATATCCGTTTTAGTGACAACACCCGTATCGCCTCTTCCTGTTCCATATCCAACGACACTATCAGATTCACCTGCCTGAGTGCCAACCCCATCAACATATACTTTAATTTGATGATTTCCTTCACTAATTTCATTTGCCCTATAAATTTTGTATAAGAAAACCACATTAGTGTAATAATTATCGTAACTTAGCCGCCAGACATCACCGGGTGCTCCATATTTGCTGAATGAGCAGTTAGGATCATTAAGCTGTTCTGAAGGAAACCCATCCTCTGTTATGGCACAGAGACGTTCGTTGGTATTATCCACATTGTTCCCCGTTCCATCAAAAAAGACGCCAATCGTCAAATTAATGCCACTTTCAATCACCTGCATTTCCAACACATGCCTTCGTTTAAGCTGAGATGTGCTGAAACCTTTTAATGTCGAATTTTTAAAGTGTTCAGATAATTTCAATTCATCTTCTTGCCAGCCTTTAATCTTAGGGTATGCATCACTGAGCATACCCAACGTAATATATTGGTATTCATGCCCGTCCAATATAGCCGTTGGCTTAACAGGGGAATTGGCTTCGCCAGTTTGCTGACGAGGAATTCGTTTAACTATTTCATCGGCAAGAGGCTGTGCTGTAACAGATAGCGTCACTGGCATGGGGGGAAGATCTTCTTCACGTAATAAGCCGTTCCCATCTGTGGTACCCGTTCGCACAATGCTTTTATTCCCTCGGCTTTTCAATTTATAAGGCATTCCTGACAGAGGTTTACCTTCTTCATCAACTAATTGAAATTCAATCCAGTGTTTCAATATCTTTTGGCAATCAATGCAATCCGTCGGTTCTAACTGACTCATTCTTTTCTTCCCTAATTAAACTTAAATTTCTTTGTTAAGTGCAATTTGTTGATTATCTGTAATAAAGTGTTCAACAGTGAGTTTGTTCAGGTTATGTTTTTCATCTCTCGCCTGTTTCAGCCACGCCACAAGACTGCTTTGCAATTGCCCTTCCGGTTCATCCAGTTTGAGTGCTAATTCAGCATTGTTTTCCCAAAGTTGACAACTTAAGGCATAAGCCAGATTTTTGAGGGTGGTATCAGTTGAGTAACGGGCTTCAATCAGATGATCACCCAGCACAAATAAATTCTCTGCCAGTTCCTGAGGGCAATTTTCTGGGCGGTAATAACAATACGGATCGGGCGTATCGATCATCAGTTCATTGACCGGAGTTAAGAGTTCACGCCAGTCACCCGGTTGCAGGGCGGGCAGCAGGGGTGTGAAAATACGGTTATCCATCAGACGCAAAACCACCACTTGCCCGCGCAGCAGAACCTGCTGATGTAACCGCCAGTGCTCTAACTGAAATGACCACGGCAAGGTGCTGCGATATCCCCAGCCCCAACTGGCATCACTGAATTCGTGTTTATCCAGAAGCAGAGCTAGTTCCGGCAGGCATTTTGCTTTGGGTTGAATCAGCCACGGGCTTTGTTCCAGCATGGCATTCATCGGCGTACCGCTGTAGAGCGGAAACGCCTGCTCTGTCCAGCCATTGAGATAAAAGGTCTGGACGGGGTTCGGCTTCGCCAGACTGTTGACTAGAAAATAACACTCCCCTCTGTCCTGATGTGACAGCCAGCTTTTCCAATCGGTCGATTCCATCATGCTTCTTCTGCTCCTGTGATAATCCAGTTTTCTTCTTGCTGTGCGAGATTGGCACAGGCCGGTTTGGCGGTGAATTCCACTTCCGGCAATGGCTCCACCCCCTCGGGCAGTAGTAAGGAAATCCCGCGCCCGCTGCCGCCTGAACCCTGCCCGACGCTGATGGGGGAAGATAAAATCCCGCCCGGCGTCACTTTCAGAAAACTGCCGCCCACTTTCAGGGTGATTTCTGCCGCGGCTTCCAGCACCACTTTACCGCCGCTTTTCAGGTGGATTTCCTGTCCGCTGTCAATCACGGTGGCGTCGCCGGTCTGGATATGCTGGCTACCGGCAATTCGGTGGGAGACATCGCCTTCAGTGGTGATTTTGCGCGAACCGGCCACCTGATGATGGTCATCGGCGCGGATATCGTGGTAACGGTTGTTGTCAATGCGTTGTTTCTGGTCATGTTTGATATGCCAGTAAGCATCGTTTTCAATATGGGCGGTAAAGTCTTTTTGGCCGTGGATATAAATCTCTTCACTGCCTTTGGCATCCTCAAACCGCAGTTCGTTAAAGCCCTTGCCTTTATGAGTTTTAGTCTTGAAGGTCGTGCGGGTTTTCTGGGCAGGTAAGTCTAACGGTGGGCGGTTCAGGCCGTTGTAGACACAGCCGGTGACGATTGGCCGGTCAATATCCCCGTTGAGATAGGAAATAATCACTTCCTGCCCGATACGCGGGATCGCCATAAAACCGAAGCCGTTGCCGTTCCAGCCTTGCGCCACGCGCACCCAGCAGGAAGCGCCGTCATCCGGCGGGTCATAGCGGTTCCAGTGGAAATGGACTTTAATCGCACCGTCTTTATTAACGAAAATCTCTTCCCCTTCCGGCCCGACCACCATCGCCGTTTCATCGCCATCGGCCAGCGGTTTGTAGTGGAAAGGCGGACGCCAGTCGGCAAGGCCGTCAATAAAGCTGAACTGGTTGGTCAGTGTGGTGCCGTCACCGCTGTTATCGCCCAGCGCCTGCGGGCAGCGCCCGTGGTGGCTGATACCGACAATCTGCCAGCGGGCATTCAGTGGCGTATGCGGGTGATTTTTAATCTCAAAGATTTTGCCGGGCATCAGTTTGATGCAGTTACTGTTGCCGCTGCCGATTTTTTTCTGGTTATCCAGTGCTTCATGGCGGTATTTGAGAAACGGTTTGGCGGCGGCATCTTTCTGAAAACGCCCGTAGCTTTCAAATACGGTATACGGCGTTTGGCTGCCAAAATCGCGGAAACCTTCACTGCTGGTCATATGGGAGAGATGATAACGGGGATTGTCGTAGTTAAAGTCTTTGTGGAGGCTGCGTTGCGGACTCATCCCGACGCCCAGCCGTACCTGATAAACGGTATCTGTCCCATGCGCGGTTTCCGGCTGCGGCTGGTAAAGCAGCGGCAACCCCGCCGTCATCCCCAGATGGCTGTCGCTGAAAAACAGCGTTTCATCCTCAAACCAGAAGCTGATGCCTTCTTCCGCGGCCAGACGGCTGAAAAACCCATAGTCCGATTCCCGCTTCTGGGTCACATATTCCCGGTCCTGATGGGGATCGTAGAGTTTCGAATCAGCGCGGACTTTATGCTTTTTCAACAGGCCGTTTAGGATGGCAGGCACATTTTGCTGATGGAAAATCCGGCTGTCCTGATTGAGCGTCAGACGCCAGAGCGCAGGCCGAACCGTCACGGTATAAAGGATTTTATTGCCGTCGGTACCCGCCCAGTCCGCATGGGAGATAATGCCGGTAATTTTGCGTTGCAGCGTTGTGCCGTTAAACACTTGTAACACCGCTTCCTGCATCAGCAGCGCGGTTAAATCAATTTCCGGCTTTGGCTTAAAGGGGTTTTCTGGCAAAGACTGAACCAGCGTCAGATTGAGGGTAAACAGTTCAGATAACCCTTCCTGAAGGGAAAACTCGCCCACGGCGAAGGTGGTTTCAGGCAGGCCGGCTATCTGAAACGTAAAGCGTAATCCGCTTTTGGCCGCCGTTAACCCGTTTATTATATTCATTTTATTTTGCTCCTTGTTATGATCCCTGACGAATTACATTTCCATGCGTGTCCCATAGATCTCTTTGAATTGCCAAAGAACTTTTTGGTTCGGAGTAGATACATCCAGTTTGACGAAGGTGGACTGGCTGACAAAACAGGCCATTGCTTGATTAATTAACCGGCAGAAACGGTACATTTCCCCCGGATCCGCGTAGCAGTCGGGATTCAGGGTCAGTGACAGCAGACGCCCGCGAATAGGGCGGCCCAGTTTCAACCGGTCGATCAGGCGCTCTTCCACCTGCATAATGCCGTCGATATGCCGCTGGATATGGCGGCTCAGGGGGCGATTAAATTCGGCATAATAGTCAAACAGGCGGAGAAAATGCGGCATCCCTTCGGTGGTAAACAATAAAACAGGCGGGCTGGCGAGGCAGGAAAGCAGCGGCCAGCCGGAATTATCCTGCAACATCGGCGGGTAATCTGCCGTGACCGGCGTGATATTGCGTACACTGAGATGGGAAGGCGCACCTTCCTGCATCACGGTAATGCTGCCCGGCCCCAGTGCCATCGCGGGTTCGTGGTAGCCGGTAAAATCGCAGGTGACAGTGAGTTCAGGCAAATTGCGGGCCGGTTTGCCCGTCAGGTCAAAAAAATGCAACGAGTGTTGAATACGATCCAGCAAATCACGTTCGGTGCGAAGCTGATAGTAGAAATAATCCGGCTCTTCCCCGGCCAGCAGATCCGCGGCGGGGGTAAACTGCTCTATCGGCAGATAGCGGTAAGGCGTGCCCCGTTGTGCATCCTCCCCGGGCTGCTGAACCACCTGAATATCCCGTAAGCGGAACAGTTTTACCGCCTCGCCCAGCGGCAGGGGATACGTGTTATTGCCGGCACTCAGCGGAATGGGCGGGCTGAGCCGGTTTTCCAGATGAATGGCCGGCACACAGCCCAGCATAAAAGCATCACCGACCTCATCCAGCGGCAGTTCGCCTTCAAAACGAAAAATCAGCTCAAAAGTGCCGTCCGCGTTGAGTGGGATTTCCGCGTAGTAACGGCCAATATCAAGGGTGACAAAGTTATACAGATGGGGCAGCGCATAATATTCCACCAGCGTTTGCAGGCCGGTGTAGGGGCTTTTTCCCATCGGCAGGATGGGATTATCCAGTAAATCATGCCAGCCATAAGGAAAGCAGTTCAGCCTGCGCTGTTCACCCTGTGTTCTCAGGCGCATTTCACAGATATGCTGATCCAGCCACAGGCTGAGCTGTGCCGCGCGTTCGGTATCCGTGCCGAGGAAAAAAGAGAGCGTTCCGCTCTTCCAGACTGGTGAAACACTTCCCGTCTGGCACAGGGTCAGGATGATTTCGCTGTGGGTGCCGGTTTTCTTCACCGTGCGATCCCGCACAACCAAAGGCTCAATATGCAAAGGGCGGCTGGTTTTAAAACTGAGCAGCTGCCCGTCCACTTGCGCAGAAACGGAAGTGCTTTTGGGTATCTCAGCAGCGCCCTGATGTTCGCCATCGGTGGGGAAAAATTGCACTATCGTGGTGGGCGGAATCGGACATAACGCTAACGGCCAGATACGGGACAGAATGCCGTGGGTAATTTCGGGAAAATCATCTTCCAGCTTGTCCCGTAAGCGGGCGATCAGTAGCGCAAAAGCTTCAAAGAGGCGCTGAATATCCGGATCATGGGCGGTGACCAGAAAATCCGTTAAATGGGGTGACGCTTTCGCTACGCGCTGCGCCAGCTCCCGCAGATAGGCTCGTTCTTGCAGGTACAGCGATTCCTTGTTGTTTTTCATTAAATTTCACTTATGTTGTTATCCATCAGATATCGGAATGGTGCTGAATTAATAGAGATTCGGTCTATAATTGTACACATTCATCAGTGAAATTAATTAACCAATTAGATTCAATTTTCGTCTGGTTTTGGTGGAATATGGGGGTATTAGCGGAATTTGCACGGGAATTCAGGCAAAAATAAGGATGGCAGAATCACCACTATTTGACTCTATTCGGCCTGAGCGCTAACATTCTTTCTACAACAATGATCCATCGCCTGTCAGGATCGCCTTCGGGTGGCGAGCAAAAACTCCCGTAGCCTGAAAGGGAGAGCATTGCAATGCGGTACATCTGCGCACTTTTGGAAGCAGATATCACCGGACACATAACCCACCGTCCGCGATGAAGGTTTACCGGTTTATGCACCGGCTTATCACACACTCCCCGCAGAATGGTATTTGCCACGTTCTGACTTATACCATTTTAACCGGTACAACATTCACCGACATGCTTATCCACGAATAACAAACGTCCCGAAAGCTGCGCGGCGTCACTTGCGTAACAGCGTAGCGATTACCAAGTGACGCCGCCGGGCAGAAAACGTCCTGAGCGCAACCGGACTGGCTTTACGGCCGATTTGAACTACGAATTACTCAGTGCAACCTCTCGAAACAGGCCATTGACTGACATTTCGTTTGATTGATGAACGAATTTCAAGTCTGGTTTTCAACCCACTGCCTTAAAACAGGCTGATACAGCAAAAAAGGAAATATGACACACGTCACGATTAATGAGGCGTTCATCCTGACTGAGATCAGGCACTGAACGGGGAGTACACCATCGCCGTGCCTGGCATGCACGTAGCGAACTCCTGCAATAACTCAACACAATGCTCTCTCTGCTACACATTATCTGACGCACCACGGAACGGTGAACCTAACCGACACGCAGAGAATGTTTCAAAATGTTAGAAATGAATGAAAATGGTCTGAAAACACAGGGGAAATGCGGATAGCAAAGCGATCACGAACGAGAATAAACAACAAAGATTATTTAGCCGTCCGTATTTTCCTCTGAGTTTGTCCGATGGCTGAGGGCAGGATTCATTGTGTCTTCATTTAAAATAATGATAAATATCATTTAATTACAGTTAAAATAATAATGAATTTGAAATATTGTAATGGATACTGACGCGATATTGAGCGGATTCATAATCATTAGACTTAGTAATTCAGTTATTGAGTCAGATAAAACAATCAGTTAAAGTATCCACGCCATTGGAAAAATCCAATGGTCAAGGTTTTGCAGCCTTGCGCACTTATACACTGGTAAGATACTTTACCAGTGTTCTTGCTATTACCTTTTCTATGGTGGTTCAGGCTGGGGAGGCTATGCCTCGCCGGAATAAGTGCCGGTCTGCAAACCCTGTCTGAATCACCACCATCAATGTTTAATTAATGGAAGGGGTAGCAGGAATGAATAACGTTAGAAATGACTGGCACCAAGCCGATATTATTGCTGCATTACGTAAACGTGGTACAACCTTAGCGGCTGTCTCGCGTGAATCGGGACTCAGTTCATCGACATTAGCAAACGCATTAAGCCGCCCGTGGCCTAAAGGGGAGTGGATTATTGCGAACTACCTCGGTATACATCCTTCGGAAATCTGGCCGAGTCGCTATTTTGGTGTGAGTGGTCAACTGATTGAACGCAAGGTTCGCGATAAACCACAGGAATAACCTGCCTCAATTTGTGATCGACTTCGTAAAAATGATAAATTTTAATATGAAGCCCTGAGTATGAAATAGCCGACAAATTTGTCCATTTTTAAACCTCATGGCTTTTTTGCTGTAAAACAACGAAAAAAATATACAAACGTAATAAAAGTTAGTATAATCAGCCCCATGCCGAGATTCATGTAACAAAATAATTCAGGGGCATTAAAAGGGGCACAAAAGAGACATCTGAAAATAAATTAATAATAATCAATAAATTACATTTATTTTCGATTCCGCCTCCGGCACCAATTTTTAAAGCTCGTTTGTTGAAGTGATATCAATAACTTAACACGTGAGTCGGAAATAAGTGCTGTTAAGCAAATGTTAATGAATATAATCTATTACTTTGCGTAAGTTAATAAACTAAAAACAGCCACTCTATACAAAGTCAGGTGAACACAGTTTGTGCTCACCTTTTTACATTGAAAGTAATGATTTCAGTAATTGATTCTGATGTCAAGTCAGGTGATGGTCAGAATTGCTCTTTGAGCACACTTCCCGGTTTCTTTGTTTTGTGTCTCCACCTCCAAACCATTCCATAATCCAGTGACACCGTCAGGGCAATCCCGCTGATATCCTGCCCTGTTTTTTTACATCACGTTAACGGATTACACAGCAAGATCCAGATAAAACGCCAGTTCATTCGCCAGGGTTTTACCCGCGATTTCCATATCGATATCAATATACTCCATCGTGGTCACCAGACTACGGTGTCCAAGCAAACATCTGACCAACTGTAAATTCCGGTCCGGTGCTTTCATCAGCTCCGTAGCCAGGGTATGACGAAAACGGTGAGGGG
>NZ_JAQRFJ010000170.1:0-1063 GCF_028599065.1 Xenorhabdus sp. PR6a
CGGTAATAATTTTCTTTCTATTCCGAAATTAAAAATCGCCCGCAGGTGAGCCACCTTATTGTTCCAAGTATGGCTGGACTGCTTCTGTTCCCCCAGAAGGTAACGCCGCCACTTCAGGACATCCCGGTGAGTCACCTCTTCCGGCTGCACCGTTTCCCCCATAAAGTTGACAAATACCCGCTTCACCTTTCTGTAGCTCCACTCGGTTGCCGGCCGCAACATATGTGAAAAAAAGTACTCATCCAATAATTCATCCCAACCAATTTTTTCTGCTGTTTGTAACATGTGATTCTCTTCCTAATAACACCATGACAATGGGTTGTTTAAAATAGCTTTATTTAAAATAAACAGATAAATAATTATCAAAATCATTTACATTACAATAATGTCTTTAAGTGACTATGAGTGGCAACCGTTTCTTCCTCCGGCACAGGCCGTTCGGTGAGTTTTGAACCGTGATGGTCATTTTTTGCAACATGCTGATGAGAAGATCCCTGACCGGATTGAAATAACGACAATAACGCCAGGGTATCAGTATCACTATCATCAGATGGCTCGGTTGCCGGTGCCGCTTCCAATGGGGAGGGTGGAGACACCCGGCCAGATTCGGACAGTTCCTCTTCTGCGGCATCAGATATCTCAGAAGTCTCTGCCAATTTCAGCAAAGGAGACTGTACCTGCCCGGCGGCTTCCTGAAGCAAGGTATCAATCAACGGCACGGAGGCGGGCTGGCCGCCCAGATGCAGGGTCAGACAGCGCCATGCTTCCGGCACCAGAAACAACCAGCTCACTGCGTCTTCCGGCAGTAAACGGGCCGCCAACAGGGCTTTCAGTGGCACAGGAAAATCTGGTTGTGTGAACCGAAACCGAAAGCGGCGGTCCGGCGTCCACAATCCCGGCTGCCAGCCATGCCCATCCTCCAGCTCACCTTCCAACTCCTGCAATAACGGCAGGTGGTAAAACAACGCCGCCCAGAATACCACCGCCTGCCACAGCAGGCTCTGGATGACCTGCGTTTCCGGTGCCGCCCCCGGCGGCAACAGATGCCCTTTTGCCAGTCTCA
>NZ_JAQRFJ010000171.1:0-1053 GCF_028599065.1 Xenorhabdus sp. PR6a
AAAGGGTTATATTGTTACCGCCATTTAGTGGAGAACGCGTTTGCCAAAATCAAACATTTTCGTGCTATAGCAACGAGATACGATAAATTAGAACGAAACTATGCCAGCATGTTAGCACTGGCATTTATTATTATCTGGTTACCAATGTGGGTTGATTGATTTATGGACACAAAACATCAACACGCCCTAGAAACATGCAACAAAATGGCAATAAGTTCATATCACCACACCATAGCCGAGGTCACATTAAGCATATTCATCTAAGTTTTCGGTTAAGCCAACACCAAAATACCCTGAATAGGATGATAAAAGGGGATAAATAAGGCAATATTCAGAGTGTTCTTAATACCGTCACCCCATTGAATAATTAACCGTTGGGCAGGATTTTTTGCGTCATCATCTGCCCGAACCTGCTGACTGACCATCTGACCTGCCCCACGTTCTGGTTCATCATGTCCACCATATTCTCCATCCGTACCCCGATCCACACCAATCAACGGACAGTTTCCCACCAGACGGTGAGAAAGTTCAGCGTGGATAAAACCGTGGCAACAGTCAGCAAGCCATTGATTTTCAGAAAATCAAGAAAGCAGACCTTTACGGTTTCTTTATCGATCAGATTTTTCCCAAACAACGGCAAAGGTAATATCACATTGATTAAATTTATCTTTAAACCAATAAAATAACATCCCGAATTCACCTACTGACATAATTTATAATGAATTTAACGAAGAACATGCCGATAGAATATTAAGCAACCCATCATAATAAGAAAAAGGACGAGCAGGCAGAGCGTGCTTTGTCTGTCCCTTTTCTGCCTGTGCATCTGGCCTGAACGCGGTGAATGCCAGCCCGGAGGCCGGACTGCGTACAGAAATCCAGTGGGAAAACAACATTGAAGGCAACAAATGAAAATAAGGAAACCACACAATGTCAATAAAAAAACACATGGCGAAGTTGCAGAAGGGGCAATCCCTGTTGAAACAGGGAGAGCAAATAGCGGGATTCGCAAAACAGGCACCCGGTCTTGGGGGTAAGGGCAGCCAGGGGAAT
>NZ_JAQRFJ010000172.1:0-1050 GCF_028599065.1 Xenorhabdus sp. PR6a
TAGCGGGGGGAGTGAATCCTTATGGGTATGTGCATAATCCGTTGTCTTGGGTTGATCCTTACGGTCTGGCAGGCAAAGATTGTGGTAAGGCTGCATATAAAGGAAAACTTACGATGAAATCTTCAGAAATGAAGCCATTAGTAAGGGATTCTAGGGAATGGAAACAAGCAGTTAAAGATTTACAGCAATCTATGGTTAATGGCGAAAAATTCCAAGTAAAAGTGCAAACTAGCTCTGATGCAAAAGCATTTTTGAAAGAATCTATTGGTAACATGAACCGTCGTAAAGCCCATACTCAAAGTGCTCGTGCAGATGGTGTTGAAAAATATCCTAAAGGGTACGAACAGCATCAGAGACCAGAAGGTGGATTTGGTGATACACCACATATCAAATGGTATAACAATGGAACGGATGGTCATATCTTCTATGACATACCGAATTAATGATGAAAAATGAATATTATTTCAACTTATTGGTAAAAAAAGAAATACCGCCAAATAAAGATCATGAAGATATATTCTTTAAAATGTTTGAATTTGTCATGAACGAAACATTATATGAATCATCTTCTTTAGATAGTTTGAAGGATATCTTATGTGAAGAATCGTACTATGTTGCACATAATTTAGTCACATACAAAGGTAATAAGGCTATTTTAAAAGGGAAAGTCGTAGCTAGTGAAAAAGAGAATCTAATTTCTTTTTTGTATAAATCTGCTGAACTTGGTGATCTAAGGACTTTATTGATAGCACCTATCTTCAATGAAAAACCTAAGTATGTAATCTATTTAACAGAAGATAACTGTCATTTTTATCATAAAAATTGATTTGGTATTTAAATGATATTATTTGATGTTTAATCAGAAAAGCCGGAAAGATCTCCGTGATCTTCCGGCTTTGTTCTGTTAAGAGCGGCTCACACCCTGCCCTTAGCGGCTTTTGTAGTCCCCAATCAGCTCCCGCATCCGCAGCTTAATTTCACTGATTTGCGCCCGCTGGCGCTGGTATTGCTGTTTGAGGCTGTTCGTCTCGTCACTGTCAGGGATCAGCA
>NZ_JAQRFJ010000173.1:0-1043 GCF_028599065.1 Xenorhabdus sp. PR6a
GGTATTGCTGTTTGAGGCTGTTGGTCTCGTCGCTGTCGGGGATCAGCACTAAACAGCCGTCCATGATCTTCACCGTCACCGAGCCACCAATCTCAAAGCCCGCGGCCTTAAGCCATTGCCCCTTAAGGTGTATCGCGGGCGGAGCTTTAGCCTTGTCATTTTGCGGGACGTATCCCACGGTGTAATAACGTTCTGTTTTAGCTGCTTTATTTTGAGCCGCGTTTTGCTTAGAATGCGCCTTAGCCATCATTAACTACCTCATATAGTTGGTTGTGGTTAGCGGTGTTGATGTGCTCGTAACACATCAGCTCCGCGTTACTCTTCTCTATCCCTCCGGTTCATCAACTGGAAGCAGTGCGGATTCCATGCGCTGCTTGGCGATCATGGCATCAATGATCTTGATAACCGTTTCCTGATCTTCCTGTGCCAGTTGCTCCAGAACCTGAAAGCGTCGAAATAATCGAGAATTAGCCAACGGTGAATCTTCAACAGGGTTCCCTGTTAACAGATAATCTACCGTGACCCCCAATACATCGGCCAGCTTCACCATCATCTCGGCAGGGGGGATATTAAGTCCGCTTTCGTACTTGTTCAGTTGTTGAAAACGTATCTCAACTTTCCCGGCCAGTTCTTTTTGAGGCCATCCCTTCTGCTTACGCAGCGCCTTGAGACGTACCCCAAACTCTTTGCGGAGTTCAGCATTTTGCATAATCAAAAACTCGGTTTGCATAGTGACTCCGTTAGTGTAAGGGCTTGTCTGAATTAGGGGTTGCAAGTAACTCCTAAAAGGATTATAAATAAATCCAATTAAGAGTCAATTTAAATCTTGACAGGATTTAGGAGTCAACAGCATGGCACGGATACCCGACGCAGAATTACAGCACCTGAAAGCCGCCGTCTCCTTAGTTGCCGTTATCGAGCAGCAGGGGCGGAAGTTAACCCCGCGCGGCAAGGACCGGGTTGTGCTGTGCCCGTTCCATGAAGAGAAAACCCCCTCGATGGTGATCACCCCGTCGAAGAACCTCTATCACTGCTTCGGCTGC
>NZ_JAQRFJ010000174.1:0-1040 GCF_028599065.1 Xenorhabdus sp. PR6a
TATCTGGCGGGGGAAATAGATATTACCAATACTATTGCAGCGGAATCTTTTCCGTCATTAAAAAAATCACTGCCTGATCAGGTACATATTTCTCCCAAAGCAACAGTCTATTTTTATGAGTTCAATAATAAAAAGCCGCCTTTTAATGATGTCAGAGTCAGACAAGCGCTGAATTTAGCCATAGATAGAGATATTATTGTTGATAAGATATTAGGGCAGGGGCAGTTATCGGCATATACGATGCTCACACCAAATATTGGCGGTTTTAATTTTGAACAACCGGATTATGCTTTATGGACTCAGGCACAGCGTATTGCCAAAGCTAAGGAGTTGTTGAATGAAGCCGGATTTAATCAAAGTAATCCACTCACCTTTAATCTGCTTTATAATACACAGGAAGGACATAAAAAAATTGCCATTGCTGTTGCCTCAATGTGGAAAAAGAATCTGGGGGTGAATGCAGTTTTGCAGAATCAAGAGTGGAAGGTTATGTTGGATAATATGCATCAAGGAAAATTTGATGTTATCCGGCGGGCTTGGGTTGCGGATTATGACAGCCCAATGGCATTCTTATCTATATTTTTATCGAAGCAAGTGAAAAATACCGCTATGTATAAAAATCATGAATTCGATAAATTACTAGAAAAAGCAGAAAAAACGAATGCGAAAAATTATTATCAGCAGGCATCTGATATTTTAACAAAAGATGTACCTGCTATTCCTATTTATTTTTATGTTAACCATAATATGGTAAAACCTTATGTAGGTGGTTTTCATATTAACGCCAGAGGCGAATTTTTCACAAAAGATCTTTATGTTATTAAGCATTAAAAATAACGATGCTCGTCGTAATTCAAAAGGCATTTATTATTTCCCCGCAGTGCGGGGAAATAATAAGCTACTTTCGTTTTAAGAATTGCAATGTGAAGTTTCTAGGGGATATAAAATAACAATGAGTTTTAAATTAATTAAGACCAACTACCACTACCACTGGCTCCACCTATCGCCAAATTTCCTAATCCTTCAAAATATCCCATAGG
>NZ_JAQRFJ010000175.1:0-982 GCF_028599065.1 Xenorhabdus sp. PR6a
TCCCCATCAGCCTGAACATTGGCTCATGAACCATAATGGCATTAAGTTTACCCAGCCCGCTATTGGTGAAAACCTGCCGGATCATGCCCCTGACTTTTACCGTTGGCTATCCCATGCAGCAGGTCAGAATGAAAACAAGATGAATCGCATCAAAGCAGCCTTGTTTATGATTCTGGCAAACCGTTATGACTGGCAGCTCTTTATTGAAGTGACAGGCGAAGGTGGCAGCGGCAAAAGTGTATTTACTTATATCGCTACCTTATTGGCAGGCGAACATAACACCGCCAGTGGCAATATGAGAGCGCTGGATGAAGCGAGAGGCCGTTATCAGTTTGTCGGCAAAAGCTTAATTACGTTGCCCGATCAGTTTAAATATGTCGGTGAGGGGGCGGGCATTAAAGCCATTACCGGCGGCGACCTGATTGAAATTGACGGAAAATACGAGAAGCAATTTTCAACGGTTATTAAAGCCGTGGTATTAGCCACCAATAACGAACCGATGAGCTTTACCGAACGCAATGGCGGCATTGCACGGCGGCGGGTGATATTCCCGTTTAATATTCCGGTCAAGGAATCAGAAAAAGATCCACAATTGCCGGAGAAAATCAGTCGGGAACTGCCGGTGATTATCCGTCATTTATTAAACGAATTTGCCGACCAGAATAAGGCTAAAAAACTGCTACAGGCGCAACGCGACTCGAACGAAGCGTTAACAGTGAAAAGCAATTCTGATCCGTTGTATCGCTTTTGTGGTTATCTGGTGTCCGTCAATGATGCAACTGGGATGAAGATGGGCAATAAAAATATTAGCCCACGAGCGCCGAGAATGTATTTATATCATGCTTATCTTTCTTTTATGGAGGCGCACGGCTTTGAACGTCCGCTGACACTGACTAAGTTTGGTGAATCCATCCCCAAGATTATGCTGGAATACCGGAAAGAGTATCGGAAAGTGCGAACCAAGAAAGGTTACTCTTATAAC
>NZ_JAQRFJ010000176.1:0-977 GCF_028599065.1 Xenorhabdus sp. PR6a
GGTATTGCTGCCGGAGGCTGTTCGTCTCGTCATTGTCGGGGATCAGCACCAGACAGCCATCCATAATTTTAACGGTAACAGAGCCGCCAATCTCAAAGCCGGCGGCCTTAAGCCATTGCCCCTTAAGGTGTATCGCGGGCGGGGCACTGGCCTTGTCATTTTGCGGCACGTATCCCACGGTGTAATAACGTTCTGTTTTTGCAGCTTTATTTTGAGCCGCGTTTTGCTTAGAATGCGCCTTAGCCATCATTCAACTCCTACATAGTTGGTTGTGGTCAGCGGTGTTGATGTGCTGAGAACACACCAACACCGCGAAATTATCTTACTGCTGCCCTACAATGAGTTTTGCCATCTTGGTTCTTGTCACTAAACTGTCCATCAAAACTATCAACGCTTGTTGATCTTCATCAGAGAGCGAATCAATTTGCTCATAAAGTGCTTGTAGCTTAGGGTTATGTATTTTAGGTGCTTTCGGTTCTTCGAGTCCGACCAAAGCATCAATACTCATCTGTAATGCCTGAGCAATTTTAACCACCGTATCCAGTTGTGGTACTGAAGAACCCCGCTCCCAACGGTTATAAACCCGCCGATTTACCGCCAACAGATCAGCCAATCGCGCTTGTGTCATTTTGCGTGCTTCCCTTGCTTCACGAAGTCGAGTTGCAAAGATCTCCATACCGTTCTCACTTAGCCAGTCTTGAAATGATATGGTCATTGTAACCCTCCCTCTAAAAAACCCTTGACGACGTACACATAATAGTACTTTAATAATGCCACTTCAATGTCTATTGACAGGTTTTTTAAAGGACTATGATATGGCACGCATTCCCGACGCAGAATTACAGCACCTGAAAACCGCCGTCTCCTTAGTGGCCATTATCGAGCAACAGGGGCGGCAGCTTTTTAAGCGCGGCAAGGACATGACCGTGCTGTGCCCGTTCCATGAAGAGAAAACCCCCTCGATGGTGATCACCCCG
>NZ_JAQRFJ010000178.1:0-939 GCF_028599065.1 Xenorhabdus sp. PR6a
GCGATCAAACTTGGCTATTCACATGTTATCTCTAACTCGTTTCTGGACAAAAGTGAGTCAGATGTTTTGCTCTGGTTTAGACGGTTTTGATTAGCCTGCTGCTCGGATGGTTACCAGTAACCTATATTTTGATCACTGGTAACCTTTCTTGTCACGCCGATGAGATTAATCGTTTTTCTTTTACATCACTTTCAATGGGGAAAATACACGTTCCTGAATCGCTGTGAATGATCTGAAATTCCAGAGATTGCGAGCAACGAATATGCGTTGAACCCAGCGGAAGGCTCGTTCATTTTCATCAAAAACCGGTTGAAATTGATCCCGCGAGTGAAGTGTGAAACTATTATTGATTAACAGAAGCCGCCCTGGGCAGACCTGTACACCAAAGGAGACTTCACGAATAGCTTGATAAAGATTATCTAGCGCAAGCTTTGCTCGTGGATTAGCCGCAAGAACCATATCAGGATAAAAAGCGACCGTTACGCGAGGAGCAAAAAGTGGCCCGGAAAGAATAGGAACTAAATCGGTGTTATCACCTTGTATAGATGAAACACCACGCCAGCGATAGGGAACACGAATAATGTAATGTTTACTGTAAAGATATTCTATGTCTTCCTGAGATAACTTATCCAAAGCCCTTCGGCAATCTGAAATTCGCGTAAACGGTCCACCTTCTGGCTCATTACGGATTCCAAGGAGCAGCAAGGCAAAAGGTGACGTGTCTCCTTCTGGCATATATGCTTGCGCAGCATTCTCGATATGAAAATCAAGTTCAACTTCAGAACCCAGGCCTGTAAATTGTCGAGTTGTTTCTTTATGAGGTGTAAGATTATTTACCAGTTCTAGCCCTTCATGCGCAATAGAATAAGGTTCTCCAGCGAGTACGCCCAAAGCAACAAGCACATTCTCGCTCGAGTACGCCCAAAGCAACAAGCACAT
>NZ_JAQRFJ010000179.1:0-916 GCF_028599065.1 Xenorhabdus sp. PR6a
CTGAGTATGACGATACCGGACGAATGACAGCAATGCAGTTATGGCAGGAAGGCCATCGCCCTGCATTAACTAAATTCCGCTGGGATAGCCAGAGCCAACTGATCGGGGTACAGACACCGGGCGGCCAGCAGTGGGAATATCGCTATGATGCCTTTGGACGGCGTACTGAGAAAGTTTGCAAGCAAGCTGGAATGCGCACGACTTATCTGTGGGATGGCGATTCTGTGGGATGGCGATGTTCCGGCGGAAATTCGCGAATATCGCCACAACCGTTTGTACAGCATCCGCCACTTAGTTTTTGATGGCTGGCAGTTACTGGCTCAGCAGATTCAGTTTCTTACGCCTAATCCTGAGAACCGTAATGAGCTGGTTGCAGGTGAAATTCAAACTCACTATGCAGTCTGTGCCCCTACAGGGGAACCATTGGCTCTGTTTGATTCGGAAGGGCATCGAGTTTGGCGTCAGCCTGTGCATTCTCTGTATGGATTGCGCCTTGGCGTATTGTCAGAAAATTCACAATTTGATCCAGGACTGAAATTTGCCGGTCAATGGTTGGATGAAGAGAGCGGGCTGGTCTACAATCGGTTTAGGTATTATTCGGCGGTGGCGGGGCAGTATTTGACGCCTGACCCGATTGCCTTATTAGGCGGGTTTAACCCGTACGGGTATGTGCATAATCCGCTGTCTTGGGTTGACCCGATAGGGCTGAAAGGTGGACTTAACCCTTACGGATATGTACATAATCCGGCTAACTGGATCGACCCGCTGGGATTATCAACAGCTAAAGTTGGTCGCTGGATGAGTCCTGATGAACACCAAAAAATGCTTGATACTGGCAAAGTTGTACAAAGTACAACTGGTACAACACATGTTGGTTATCCTGCTAATATCGATGCATTCGGTAAACAAGCTAAGC
>NZ_JAQRFJ010000018.1:0-62378 GCF_028599065.1 Xenorhabdus sp. PR6a
TCGGAAATATCGTGGCGACGGTAGGCGGGTGTGCTCATGGTTAGTTCACTCTGTTTATAGAATATGAATCTTATTATCACACAAAATAATTTATGACGACACTATCTAATATAGGTTGGACTATCGGCCCGCCAATCGGTACATGGCTTTTAATGTACAGCACCCACCTTCCGTTCTGGTTGGCGGCAGTTTCTGCTTCCGTTCCCATTGTTTTTATTCAGCGCTATGTTCAAAGCGTCAGCGTTGCCGCAGACAGTGATAGATCAGCAACAGTGTGGGAGCCGGCAGCCATGTTGCGTGATCGCGCACTGATCTGGTTTGTTCTGTCAACGTTTCTTGGTTTACTGGTGTTCGGCTCTTTTAGCATCTGGATCTCGCAATATGTCCTGACAGTCGCTGACAGTGCCTTGGCTGAAGCGGTTATCGGTGTTGTATTGCCGGTAAATGCTGCTGTGGTTGTCACCTTACAATATGCGGTAGGTAAACGCATTCGTCCGGAAAACCTGAGAAAACTCATGACACTAGGCAGCTTCTTTTTCTTAATGGGACTCGCTGTCTTTATGGTAGCAGACAAAAACCTTTACCTTTGGGGAGTTGCAGCCGTTATTTTCACACTTGGTGAACTTATCTATTCGCCGGGTGAATATATATTTATTGACAATATCGCGCCGGAAGGAATGAAATCCAGCTATTTTTCGGCTCAGGCATTGGGCTTACTGGGCGGTGCTTTTAACCCGATACTAAGTGGCGTTGTACTTACCGAGCTGCCGCCTCAATCATTATTTATCATCCTGATGGGGATCTCGTTCCTTGCATGGCTCAGTATGCTTAAAGGGATGAGTATCAAGCCACTTTTTTACCAATGAATTCTTTATCCCTTTTTCATCAATTTATAAATGAGGGCCATTTCAATACATATGCTTAACTTGTCTATGGGCAAATCGTTTTTGGGATCCAAGACTATTGCCCTATTTTTTGAATAAGCCAGTTCAAGGAAAAGTGTTCTGAACGTGTCAATTAATGTAGTCTGGCAGTGAAAAAAGATTGCCACATGCGAATCACCAAAACGATCCAGCCGGATTGTTGTTCCCGATCCTGTTTCAAGAGTAAGATAACTGGGTTGCCCCCATTTCAGCATTTCGGTAATTGCACCGACGCCTTCGGTTTTTGATGCGACATCAAATATCAATGCTCTTATCGTCAATAGCGACTTTTGACATCGTTCAGGGTAATGATTAAATACTGAGTTAACTTCGTTACATTGAAATACTGCCATAAGATGGCTACCTTATGCATTTAATCAATTAGCATAGTCGGATTATGATGAAAAAAATACTTATTTACCTCATATTTGTTTTAACCTCAATATCTCAGCAAGCGGTAGCAGAATACCCCCGTCATCACCTGCGGGAAAATGACGGAAAAGATATTATTTACTATTTGATACCGCGAGGTAATACACCGTCCAAAGATCTGCTTGTCTTAATTCAGGGGTCTGATTGTCAAAGTGTTATCAACAACCAATCAATGATAGAAAATTTTGGGTCAGTTTTTCCTGAGAATGATATTCTTCTGGTAGAAAAGTCAGGGCTTGATAGCAGTATCGGTAAAAAGGGTACTGAAGTTGAACATTCGGCATGCCCAGAGGCATACATACAGAATGATTCACCATCAAAACGGGTTAAAGATTATCTCACTGTCTTAAATCAATTTAAAAATAAATATCATCATATTGTCCTTTTGGGAGGCAGTGAAGGCGCTGTCGTTACCAATATGATAGCGTCTAAAGCGGATTTTATTACGGCGGCTATTTCAATAAATGGCGGGGGGCGTTTCTTTATTGATGATGTCATTCATAGTATCCAGCGTGAATCACCCGCCGAAACGTCCAATAAAGAGATTAATAATTTCAAGGTGTTTGCGGAAGAAGCCAAAAAAAGGCGTTTACCTGCGGGGATGACAGTGAGTGGACATGGTGCAAATTGGTGGTACGATTCATTATCCATTGATAACCAAAAAATGATCCAATCCAGTCAGATACCTCTCTTGGTTATACAGTGCATAAGTGATAATAATGTTGATGCTGCCGGAGCGCGGAAAATGATAGCAGCAATTAATAACCCAATGGTTTCTTTTAAAACTTATGAGGGATTAGATCATTTTTTCAAGGATAGTGACGGAAACTATCATGCTGAAACCATTATTAAAGACATTAAAAGTTGGTATCAATCACAACAAATAATAAGAAGCCATTAACTAACACGTTTTACTTCTCCTACCAGAAAAATGTAGGAAAGTGCCCCAATCAGTGCGACAACCGAGATATAAACCAATGCAGGTGCGAAACCGTAACCCTGAGCTAAATAGCCAACAACCAGCGGGACGGTGATCCCGCCTAACCCACCAACGAAATTGAATATTCCACCCGTAAGCCCGATTAAATGCACGGGTGCCAAAGAAGACACAAGTGACCAAGTAATAGAGGCAAAACCATTACCAAAAAATGCCAGTGCCATTAACAGCATAATTAACATGGGGTTATTTGTATAATTTGCGCCCACGATACAAATAGAAATAAGTAAACCACAAATAATCGGTGTTTTGCGCGCCACTCCCAGAGAGTAACCTTGCTTAACCAATTTATCCGCAACCCAGCCTGATAAGAGCACCCCGGCAAACGCAGCCAGAAAAGGAACCGTGGTCATAAACCCCGCCTTAAGGGCGGTGATCCCTTTTTCCTGCATCAGATAGTTCGGGAACCAAGTTAAGAAAAACCACAATGTTGACGCTACTGAGAATTGACCAAAATAAACTCCCAGTAATTTACGATGACACATTAATTTCCAATCTTTTTTCGTCAGGGATATTCGATCTTTCTTCTCTACCGCTGCATCACCATCCACCAAACCACCCCCATTACGGATGTAATCAAGCTCTGGCTGGTTGATCCCTTTACTTTTAAGTGGAGGCTGATACACCTTAATCCAAATAAATGACCAGATCATTCCGATACCGCCAGTGATAATAAATACCCAGTGCCAGCTTAATATTTCCTCAATCCAAATGAGCGCCGGAGTCAAGAAAGCCAACCCCACAAACTGGCCAGATGTATAGAAACCTACCGCCGAAGCACGCTCTTGTTCAGGAAACCAACTGGTCACAATCCGGTTATTCGCCGGAAATGTCGGTGTTTCAAAAATGCCTGTTATTGCCCGCAAACCAATCAGTGACAATAGTCCGGTTGCAAACCCTTGCAACAGGGTTGCCACTGACCAACCCAAGATGGCGATAAAATAAGTCACTCTGGAACCAATACGGTCAAGAAACCAACCGCCGGGGATTTGACAGAGGGTGTAGAGCCAGGCAAAAGCAGAGAAAATGTATCCCATCTTGGCTTCACTGATAGCAAATTCTTCCTGAATATGGGCGGATGCAACGGCGAGGTTTGCCCTATCGATATAGCAGATAACGACGGTCACGAAGATCATCGCTAAGGTCAAGTAACGACGGCGTGTAGGTTTTGTCCTCATAACAGAAATCTCCAGTGGGTGCCGTGGATTACCACTCGGCAACAGAACCATCTGCATGACGCCACAGCGGATTGCGCCAGTCAGCGACATTTTGGCTGCGGAGAATGACGTGTTCTTCATCAATTTCAACCCCTAATCCCGGTTTTGTCAGAGGAGAAAAGTTGCCACCCGTCATATCGAAGTCATTTTTATTTTTAACAAAATCCAAGAGTTCCGCACCTTGGTTATAATGGATCCCCATACTCTGTTCCTGAAAAATCGCATTGCGGGAAACAAAATCGATATGCAGGCAAGCAGCCAGTGCAATCGGCCCAAGCGGACAGTGCGGTGCCAGCCCGATATCATAGTCTTCAGCCATAGCTGCTATCTTGTAGCACTCAGTAATCCCTCCGGCATGGGAGAGATCCGGTTGCAGAATAGACACACCGCCGGTTTCCAGAACGCGCTTAAACTCAAAGCGGGAAAACATCCGTTCTCCCGCTGCAATCGGAATATGCGTTTGAGCAGCAAGGCGAGGATAATATTCTGCTTGTTCTGCCAAAACAGGCTCCTCGATAAAAAGAGGCCGATAGGGTTCAAGTTCATGTATTAACACCTTAGCCATCGGTGCACTCACGCGCCCATGAAAATCAAGCCCGAATTCAATCTGATGGCCAAACGTTTCCCGGATCTCGGCCACTATACTGACCGCGGTATCCACTTTCCGGGCATTGTCTATAAGACTCAGCTCCTCGCAACCGTTGAGCTTGAAAGTATCAAAACCCATTTTGCGCAAACTTTCTATCCCGGCAATAATAGCTGCCGGCCGATCGCCTCCCACCCAACTGTAGGCTTTGATTTTGTCCCGCACCAAGCCTCCCAGTAATTGCCAGACCGGCGCATTTAAAACTTTACCTTTGATATCCCAAAGTGCCTGATCAATGCCGGCAATCGCGCTCATCAGGATCGGCCCGCCGCGATAGAATCCCCCTCGGTACATCACCTGCCACAAGTCATTAATTCTGGCTGGATCCTGACCAATAAGAGCTTCCCCTAACTCATGAACGGCCGTTTCAACGGTGCGGACTTTGCCTTCAATGACGGGTTCCCCCCAGCCAACAATTCCTTCATCGGTTTCAATTTTCAAAAACATCCAACGCGGCGGCAAACGATAGGTCGTGAGTTTGGTGATTTTCATTGCATTGCCTCCCTGTATGCCTTAACAAATGCCGCGGCTTTTTCTCTAGTGCGGCTGACAGGTTGCCCCGCGCGATACAAATCACTGCCCAACCCCGCGCCTAAACAACCGGCGGTTAACCAAACCGGCAAATTTTCGGGCGTCACACCGCCCACCGCAAAGACAGGGATATCCGCGGGCAAAACGGCTTTGAGGGCTTTGATATAAGCCGGGCCAAATGCGACAGAAGGAAAGATTTTTAATGATTGTGCCCCTGCATCGAGTGCCGCAAAAGCTTCTGTGGCCGTCGCACAACCCGCACAAACGGTCATACCATAATCCACAGCCCGGCGGATCACGGCAGGGTGGGTATTGGGCGTTACGATCAGTTTGCATCCCATCAGGGCAAGTTGTTCAACCTGCTTTGGTGTCAGCACCGTGCCGGCGCCAATCAGCGCCCTGTCACCATACGTTTTAACCATCGCAGGAATACTGTTTTCCCAATCAGGGGAATTCAGGGGAATTTCGATAGTATCAAATCCCGCTTCAAGCAAGGCCTCAATATGAGGAGCGATCTCTGATGGCGTGATCCCCCGCAAGATAGCAATAAGGGGAAGATTAGTTTGCCAGTGCATGGGCAATACTCCTTATACCTGCAAGAAAGGCAGTATCACCTTCAACTTGCTGCGTCGATAATTGGAGATGATTAAAGGCTGCCTGATAACGCGCTGCCAACGCAGAATTGCCTACGATAGTCATAGGATGAGTAGACGCTTTTGTGTCGCGGGCGACCTGTTTCGTCATGGTGGCAACTTCATGACCAATCAATAATCCAGACAAAAATTCACTGATAAACTCGGCAGGCAAGGCTTTTAAGACATGAGCAGCCCGGACTTCAAAAAGTTGTGGTAACAATGCCGGGTTTTCAATACCACGCAGTAACCCTGCGTTAAAAATATCCGTATTGGTTTGCTGTTCCGGTAACCCAGCCCCGACCAGAGAGTGCTGCAATAAAACATGATGCAGTTCCCCCGTCATAACGGTACGAAAATCCAAAATGTTTGAGCGGTCTGCCGTCACCCATTTGCAATGCGTACCCGGCATCACATACAAAGAGGAGGGAGCAAAGTGGCAGACACCGAGAAGCTGAGTTTCTTCACCTCTCATGACATTAATATTGTCTTCGCGTTCAATACTCAGCCCGGGGACAATCCACACCTGTTCGGTAACCGGCATCAATTGTTGACCAATCGCTGTAAAAGCCACAGGACACGGCAAATAAGGCGCAATTTTCCAGCCGGCATTACTGCCTATCATGCCCGCCATGATGACCGGCGTGTTAGCGTCACGCCAGCCTGTTGTGATTTCCGTTAACACCGCCAGCGGTGAAATTCCCTTCAATTTGGTAATACCGGCTGCTGATTGACGTTTATCCAGACAGGCATTATTGTCGAAAAGCCAGGCACGCAAATTGGTGGAGCCCCAGTCTATAGCGATGTAGCGGAGTGTCATATTTTTCCCCTTACGTGTCGGTTAAGTTTTCAATCATACGCAAGACAGCGTGTTCAGCGGCATCTGCACTTAGCGACGAATGACCTCAAACAAGGCGTTATGCTGTTTGAGGTTTTTTGGGGCCTATGCTTTTTGGGGCCTATATTGTATTGGGCTTGTCCGCAGAGGTTAGTAGGGAGAGGGCTTATTTCACCGTATATTGCTTATTTTCTAGGTTGAATAACGATGTTAAATAACGAAATTACAATGACTGTATCCTGACTTAATCACTTTGAACCACGATATTGATCACAGAAAATACAATTCAGAATGAAACCATTTCAAAACGAAACCATCTCGGCCGGATTAAGCGTGCTTATCACGCCCAAAGCGCCTTTAATTAATGGGATCGCCATCGGGGAGAGATAGGAACCCAGCGGAATACTTGAGTGCTCAATACGGGTAAGCATAGTAAAGTCGTGATTGCGTCCGGTGAAATCGTCACTGATGGCCTTGCCAATGCGCACCGTCTGCGCCACGCCATGACCGCTCCAGCCATGCACCATATACACAGGAACACTGTCATCGCTTTTGCGGGCATCGGTGGCACCGTTCAGGGTCAAATCGCTGATCCCGCCCCAAGAATATTCCAATTCGGGTTGTTCCAGTTGCGGGAACACGGTTCTGATACGATCCAGCAAATAGTTGTTCACATCGCGCGGTGACCAAGAGTTGCCGGTGCCCTGTCCACCAAACAGCAGACGGTTATCACGCACCGGACGATAATAGTCTATCTGTAATTGGGTATCGTAGACCGGCAGACCTGACGGGATCAGCGCGTTGATATCCACCGGCAACGGCGGAGTGACTGCCACATAAGTGAAAAAAGGCACGGTCGTGGAAGAGCCGGAGATAAATTTCTTGGTCGCGCCATGCACGCCCAGTACCACGGCTTTACTCGCCCTGATCACTCCCTGCTCAGTTTCTATGATCGCGCTACCGGCATCCTGCCTGATGCCCTTCACTTGTGTGCCGTCATAGACTCGCCCACCCAGTCTGGCAAAGCCATAAATCAGGCCTCGCAGCAGCGCCAAAGGCTGAACCTGTCCGCCAATGTTATCGATATTAGCACCATGATAGATCCCCGAACGCACATACTCTTCCTGCAATTCGTATGGCCCGATAACCTTCACCGCTGTATCTCCCAGACGGCGCCGCGCATCAGCATTCGCTACCAATGGCCCCATATGACCCGGATGTATCGCTGCGGTAATATGACCATATTTGCGGTCACATTCAAAACCGTAACGCTCCCGGAGTTCATCCACAAGATCCATCGCTTCAACCGAGGCAAAACGCCATAAACGTTTGGCCTCATCGGGTGAAAATTTTTCCAGTATCGTTTCGGCTGCCCAACGAGCAATACCGGGGGTCATCTGCCCGCCATTACGGCCAGAGGCTCCTGAACCAATGTGATCTTTTTCAACCAGAATCACATCCACGCCTGCTTCTGCAAGATGCAGCGCAGTGGAAGCCCCCAGCAAACCACCACCAACGACGACAACCTCACAACGTTGCTCTCTGAGAAAGCTGCCAAAAGCCGGCCAATTAGCCAGGGAGGCCTCATAATAGTTGGCTGGCATAGCGATGGCAGCCATGTCCCTGTGCCAATTCCAGATGCGCGGGTCCAACCCCAACCGACTGGTTCTGTACTGTGCATCCTGCAACATCCTCGGCCGGAGTTGATCAATATTGACAGCCGAAGCATCGACCGCAGTTAAGGTTCGGGCGAGCAACGAGGTGGTGGGAAGTAGAGATGAAAGTACGCCAGCTCCTGCAAGGGTTGCGGCAGTCGTAGAGATAAAATCTCTTCTGTTTATTGCCATTTCAGCACTCCTGTATGGCCGGAAATTACCCGTTAACCTGGTCCGAAGTATTTCCTTGTGAGTAAATCCTGTTTTCTGCACCGTATTTATTGCTGCCCGCCTGCCCTTTCAGGGCGGCGAGGATCAGTAAGATAACCGTGCCGACAAACGGAATAAGATGTAACAGTAGCCACCAGGCGCTATAGTTAATATCGTGCAGACGGCGGGCATTTACCGCCAGCGCTGGCAAAAATGTGAGTAGCAGATAGATAGCGCTGAACCACCCCATATAAACTTCAGGATTGGCAACAGCAAACCGCCTTTCCAGGAAAGAAATGATAAGAACAGCCAGAATCTGAAACAGAACGAAATACCAGAACTCTTTACGTGGGGCTCTCCCACGAAAGCAAGTATAATTCTTTAATGCGTTCAAATACCGGTACATTATTATCACATCCTATTGTTATCCAGCAGTTTCCTCCCTACCGACACGCTTATTTGGAATTAACTCCTGATCCGGGAGGTTTTACCGCCTGCCAGTAAGGCGCTTCCTGCCACTATTTTCCCTCTTTACCGTTCAGATCAAGCAGTACCGATTTCAGAATGTTGAGCGCTTCGTCAAAAACATCATCTTGTATTGTCAGCGGTGGCAGAAAACGGATCACGTTACTATGCACACCGCACGTCAACAGGATCAGGCCACGCTCCAGCGCTTTCTGGCGCACCGCGTTGGTAAAGTCAGCATCGGGTTCCTGACTGCTCGCACGGTTAAACTCCACCGCGATCATCAGCCCAAGCCCACGCACATCGGCGATCTGTGGGACACGCGGCCGCAGTTCATGCAGATATTGTGTTAGCCGCTCGCCTAACTGCGTCGCACGCGCCGCCAGCTTATCTTCTTCGATCACATCCAGCACCGCATGACTCGCCGCTATCGCCACCGGATTACCGCCATAAGTACCTCCCAGCCCCCCCGGCACCACCGCATCCATCAGTTCTGCGCGTCCCGTTACCGCCGCCAGCGGAAATCCTCCCGCCAGACCTTTTGCCATCGTGGTCAGATCGGCCGCAACCTGATGATGCTCCATGGCAAACAGTTTGCCCGTGCGCGCGAAACCGGTCTGGATCTCATCGGCAATCAATACAATGCCGTAACGATCGGCAATGTCGCGCAGGGATTCAAGAAGCTCGGCAGGGGCAGGATAGAAACCACCTTCTCCCTGCACCGGTTCGATGATGATGGCCGCGACGCGCGTGGGTTCAATATCGGTTCTAAAGAGATTTTCCAGCGCGTTCAACGTCTGTTCCACGCTGATACCGTGCAGTTCTACCGGGAATGGGACATGATAAACATCGCTGACCAGCGGGCCGAATCCCATTTTGTACGGCGCGACTTTGCCGGTTAATGACATTCCAAGGAAAGTACGGCCATGAAAAGCGCCGCTGAAAGCGACTACGCCGCTGCGCCCGGTCGCCGCACGCGCGATTTTGACGGCATTTTCTACAGCCTCAGCCCCGGTGGTGACAAAGACGGTTTTTTTCACAAAATGGCCCGGCACCAGACGGTTCAGCCGTTCGGCCAGCGCGACATAATTTTCATAAGGCACGACTTGATGACAGGTATGGGTAAACTGTTCCAACTGCTCCCTGGCTGCGGCAATGACGCGCGGGTGGCGGTGGCCGGTATTCACCACAGCGATACCGGCGGCAAAATCGATATAACGTTGCCCCTCAGCATCCCAGATTTCAGCATTTTCCGCACGCTCAACATAGACTTGAGTGGTCACCCCAACGCCTTTTGCAATAGCTGCACTGCGCCTTTTCGCTAACATAGATTCAGTCATAAGTAAAAACTCCTGAGCAATCTGAATTAAGTGGGCTTCAACAGCCAAACACCCTGTGTGATTCAGTGTGTGATGACGGCAGGATCACCAGACGCAATGAAGGCACTTCGCCATCGGCCAACCGGTTAACGCCTTGGCTTTTCAATAACGAACCTGAACGTACTCCCGGCACGGTCGAAGTTACGACTCGCGCATCATGATTAATAATCAATGCGGGCTTACCGATAGCGCCCAAGGTTGGCAGAAGTAACCGATCCAGTGTCGAAACCAGCATATCCACTGCCGCAACACCAGCAAACTTTTCATCAATAAGTACCGGGTGGGCTATCGTAATCGTGTAAGCGCCGTTGCAGACATAATCCACATAAGGACCGTCAATGACGGGAAGATGGCGGTGGGCGGGCTGCCGGAACCACTCAAACAACCGGAAATCCAGCCGCCTGCGCTGTTCCTGATTGTGTTCTAGCTGCGCATATTGAATGGTATTCCCTTCCTGTCGCCACCACTCCAGCGTCCAGTAACCGCCCTCCTCCCCAACCGTCTTTGTTACCGCATAGCTGGCAAATCCCGCCCCATTACACCAAGCGTTGTTACGCAGTACATCGTGGATATGTTTTTGTAATGCGCCGCGTTGCTCCTGTGCCAAACGGACGCCTTCTGCGTGATACAACGGCAGCCCCGATAAAAGACGCGCGGTCTTATCCGCCAGAGTCGCGGTAACCTGCTGCGCGGTAACCAGAATATCGTCCAGAATGCGTTTGGCTCGTTCTGCGTGTCTATCGTTGTACATATGTCTCTCCCTCTCCTGAGATAAATACAACTGCATTACTCGTGATCAGACCCCTGCAAGAATGACGTATCAGTATCCACACGCAATTTGCATTCAAGCAGGTGGTCGGTAATTTGAGTAATCATCTTTTGTGCTAACTGGTAACAGGCTAGGTCATCCCCTGTATACAGAGCAGCCAAGAGGCTACGCCAGATGGCCGCAACCTCGCGGTGAATGGCATCCTCCCGGTATAAAAGCACGATCAAAGGGGTCCATTCGGCCTGAATCTCCAGCTCCTGATTGGCAAGCCTCGCCGACTGGGACTGGGATGCCAGAGTTAATAAACAGCGCATATCTGTCTGTATGCGGGCATCCGGTTGCGTCGCAGCCGCAAAGCTGTCAATCAGTTGCCCAAGTTTACTCAGTTCGCCCGGCGTTGAACGTTGAGCCGCCAGTCTTGCGCTGTGGCCGATCACGGCACAGTGAAACTCGCTGAAATCCGCCAATTCGCCTGAAGCCATCAGCCGCAATGGGTGATATTTCCGCATTGTTTCAACAGAAACCTGGCACACAAAACTTCCGCCATGACGTCCGCGCCGGGTATCGATTAACTGTCTGGCACGCAGCGTATTCAAGGCATCGCGAACAGTGACCGGTGACACTCCTAACAACCGTGACAACGCGTTTTCGTTAGGTAACTGCTCATCCGTCTGTAATATCCCGGAGATAATTGCGTTACTTAAACGTTCCACAACCTGTTCGGTTCGGGTCGCCTGATCAAGTGGTGCATAGATGATGGAATATGCTGTCATTCTCTAATTCCTGGCTGACATGACATAAGATTCAGCCTGTCTGCAAACAACGCTAAAAAATGCCGTGACGATGCAGCGCTTGCGCATCTTCCGGTACTGGAGTAATCGCATCCCAAAGCTCAGCCACTTTGCCGTTCTCGATGCGCCATAGCTCAAAGTAGCTGTGACGTGCCCCGGCAATACTCCCCTCGGAATGGCTCAGGACAAACTGCCCGTCAGCGACGGTACGGTGGATTTTGGCATAATGCAGACCCCGCCCTTCCTCCCGGAGTTGCTTAAGAAACGCAATAAGCGCAGTCGTACCATCGGCAATATCGGGGCTGTGTTGGCGAAACGCTTCACCATTGGTGTAGTTGCCAAATTCATCATAGTGCCCTTCAATCAGGGTGCGGGTGAAAAAGTTAACTACCCGTTCGCGGTTCTTCTCTCTGTCATGGCCAGGGTCGATTTCAGTCGGGCCATCTAACTGCGTTCGGCCGCTGGCATTAGGCGCGGACTGTGGCACTAAGCCATCCCAATGCTCTACGATTAAGCCATCGGCAACCCGATACAGATCGAAACCGACCAACGGCTGATCGTCTAATCCGATAAAACGGCCGTGGATAGCCACCAAATCACCGTCCTGTAGGACACGATGTGTTTCATGGTGCAGTTCAGGATGTGTCTGAACCAACTCACGCAGCCCGGCAAGCCCCTCTTTGACCAACGGGGAATGTTCAATGAAATTCGGTGCGAAATAACGCTCAAGTGCTCCCACATCACGGTCAGTAAACAGTTCGTAGTGCGCGCGCGACACCAGATCACTTAAGGATCTATTTTGATTCATTATGGATATCCTGTTTTAGTCGTTGGAACTCATCACATGTTTGATGCGGGTATATTCTTCAAAACCATAAGCCGACAGATCCTTACCGTATCCAGAGTCCTTAAAGCCGCCATGCGGTGCCTCTGCCGTCAGAGGAATGTGGGTGTTAATCCAGACCGTGCCAAAATCAAGCTCACGCGACAAACGCAACGCGCGACCGTGGTCGCGGGTCCAGACACTGGAGGCCAACCCGTATTTCACATCGTTCGCTTTTTCGATAGCTTCCTGTTCGGTTTGGAACGCCTGCACAGTGATCACCGGGCCAAAAACCTCAGTCTGAATCATTTCATCGTGCTGTTCCAAATCGGTAATTACCGTTGGCTCAAAGTAATATCCCGCACGATCGGCCTGACGGCCGCCGGTTTCGATACGGGCATGGGCGGGCAGACGCGCAATAAACCCTTTGACCTGCTCCAACTGGCGAATATTATTCAACGGCCCATACAGCGCCTCTTTATCATCCGGATCACCAAAACGGGTAGCCTTAGCGGCCGCCACCAGTTTAGTGACGAAATTATCGTAAACGGATTCATGCACCAGCACGCGCGAAGCTGCCGTACAGTCCTGACCGGCGTTGAAGTACCCTGCGGTAGCAATGACCTCCACAGCTTTATCGATATCCGCATCGGCAAAAACCACCACCGGTGCTTTACCCCCCAACTCCAAATGCGCTCTGGTGAGATTCGCCGCCGCCGAAGAGGCCACCTGCAAGCCGGCACGCACGGAACCCGTGATAGAAACCATCGCCGGCGTTTTGTGTGAAACAACCAAAGCGCCCGCGCTGGCATTACCCAGTACCACGTTGAAAGCCCCGGCGGGGAAGAATGGCGCGGCCAGTTCAGCCAGCAACAGGGTACTCTCCGGCGTGGTATCGCTCGGTTTAAGCACCACGGTATTACCGGCTGCCAGCGCAGGGGCTATCTTCCATACCGCCATCATCAACGGATAGTTCCACGGGGTAACTTGCCCCACTACGCCCAATGGTTCACGCCGAATACTGGTGGTCATCTCAGGAAGATATTCAGCCGTGGCCTTGCCTTCCAGAAAACGAGCGGCTCCGGCGAAAAAGCGGATATGATCCACCGACGTCGCAACCTCTTCGGAAGCAATCAAATGCTTGAGCTGCCCGGTATTGCTGCTTTGCGCCTCAATCAGACGATCCGCATTTTTTTCCACCGCATCAGCCAGCGCCAGCAACGCCTGCTGACGTGCCGAAGGGGTGCTTCGTCCCCATATTTTAGATGCCGCTTTAGCCGCTGCATAAGCCGCATCAACCTCCGCCACGGCTGCGTTCGGAGAACGCGCATAAGATTGACCCGTGACCGGGCTGACCAGATCAAAATATTCGGAACCTTTAGACTCAATATACTGACCCTGAATGAAATGCCTGAGCGTGGGTATCGGCATGGTGACCTCCTGATGGATTAAACGTATAAAACATAACCTATGATTTAATATATTTAATGGTTATATTATTGTCAAATTTGTAGCAAAAATGTAAAAACACATGAAAACACATGAAAACACAGATACATACATGTAACTTTCAGCGTTTCCATCAGGAAAAAAGTTTGAATCTGTGAGTAGGATCGAGGATTTTATATGTTCGTATTATTGCACTGTTGCAAATGGATTATTGGTGATGAATTTTTCGGTTGGATACCGTTAGCGATTAATTTCAGCGTCATAATGCGCTAAATCGCCGCACTAACTATTATACGGCTTGATTAATGAGGCTGTTTTATCAGTAATACTCGTTGAGAAAACAACCTGTGGCCTTTGTGTTTTTTCTGGGGTTACTTAGCCTGCAACTATGGTTTTTTTATGGCTTGCTTATCCATAACCACCTGAGATAATTCCCAGCTCACGCCATCTGTCACCATCCTTACCCCTTACGCATCTGCACCTTATTATGGCTTACCACACGTTGCTGCCGGGCAGCATCAGCTTGTTCTCTGACTTTCATTTTGCCGCTGCCGGGAGGTAATGCCTTATCAACCGTCAGTTCCGCACCGGATTTTGCCAAATTTTCCTGCAACTGATGGTGTTGATGGCACCAGATAGCATCAATATCTTTATCACGGCGGGTATCTCTTTCTTCTGAAAATGCCACAGTTCTGGCCTGAAAACGCGCACTTTCTTCACCACCGGTACCCAGCTCTAAACCATAATCCGGCGTTGATGGATGAGAAACGACCACCTGCCCGTCAGTCAGCCACGCATTAACCGCATTTTCGTTCACCTGATAACCTAACTCACGTAAACCTTCCAACACAACATTGCGGCGTTCAGCCGCGATAATACGTCGTTCTATCCGGAAAATCGCCTCATTAACCCGTTCCAGATGGTCTGTTACCTCGGAAAGCGAGCTTTGCTGCGCCGCGCTGTCAGCTTCACGGGCGAGGGTAATTGCCTCTTTATCATCCAGACTCTCCAACTCCGCGATTGCTACCATCAACTGAGTACGGAGATCCTGCAAACGCTGTTCCTGGTGAATTTGCGCTGACAGCGCAAAAATCAGCGAATCGGCTCTAAGCTGTCTTTGTGTCTCATCTTTTAGCGATAAAACCGTTTGATATTGTGCCTGAAATGGCGAGAGATCACGCTGGTTATCAAGAATACCCAGTTTGATGATCATGGCTTCTATCTGCCCGAACTGAACGGCCGTTTTCGGATCAGGCGTTGTGGGTGCCTGCCAGTCTCGTTGCAGATCGGCACTTTGTTCAGCCAGCAATGAAGATAATAATGTCGATTGCTCTTCTGTCAGGTGGGATGGCGTTTTAGCCGCCAATGCTAATGCCGCATTCAACGGATGATTGTCTGCTAACTTGCCTTCAAGAAGCCCGCTTAAGAATGTCAGATTTTTGCTGCGATGATGGCGTTTTCGTGCTTCTTCAGTCTGTTTTTCCAGTAATTCAGCCTGTAACAGGGCTGTCTCTTCTTGAATATCCTGCGTAAATTTCTCAATATGGCGTTGCAGAGTTTCTATTTTGCCGGATGATATTTTATTACCGGGTGACATAGAAACAGCCTCCTGTTCCAGACGCGTGTTTAATGCCTGAAATTGCTGTGAGAACAACTGATTTCTGGCCTCATCCGTATTGGCAAGCTGCTGACTGATATGCTGCCAGCGCTGATAAAGCGGCTTTAATCTGGCATGTGCACGTCGGCATGTCATCAAGTATTGTTCTCTGATCCTGACCGTATGTAGGGATGAACTCATAACAATTCCTATAGATTATGGGTTAAGAAGGCTTGTGTAATCGCTGAAACCAACTTCTGTTGTGCAATATCCGGCTGATGAAACCATTCCGTAACAGAAACCCGGTGACGAGCCGGAACCACCTGTTTTAACACGGATGAGCGCCATATTTCCCGCGCCCTTGCCTGCTGTAACAACGGATGGTGCGGCATATCACATTCTAGCCCGATGAGATATCGCCCACTGCGTTTATCTTCAATAATGCAATCAAAATAGAAAACCCCGGCCTGCTGTACTTCGGCTATCTGCCATCCCTGTTGTTGCTCAAATTGCTGCACAAAATTCACCACAGATTGCACAAAACCATCATGGGTTCGGTTGCTGTCATGCTGGCCGGTATCTGTGCGGCACATTCTGTTAAGCAGCGCCTGATTATGTTCGTTTTGTCCGGTTGTCAGGTTATGGGCAAAGGTGAGATACCCTTGTAAAAAATCACGCGGAATGTCAGGTTTGCGATAGGTTGAAAGCAAGTCAGATATTTCATCCAGTGGCATGGATGAGAAGATAACCACCTGTTTTCTGGCACGGGTAATGGCGACATTAAGCCGCCGCTCTCCGCCGGTCTGTCCTAACACGCCGAAATGACGCCGAAAAGCCCCCTGCTTGTTACGTCCGAACGTGGTGGAGAATAAAATAACATCCCGTTCATCACCCTGTACGTTTTCAACGTTTTTTACAAACAACGACATATCCTCACCCTGCTCCCGCCGCTGTGTTTCCTGCATATAAGCCTGATGGAAATTCGTATCTGTTTCAGTACGTTCAATCAGCAGATGTTGGATTAGCTGTGTTTGTTTCTGGTTAAACGTCACGATGCCGACAGAGGGGCGGTTTTCAAACGGTTCCAGCCAGATTTCAGCCAAGCGTGTTACGATAGCTTCCGCCTCATCAGGATTAGTTTGATTGATGTACGTTCCATTGATCCTCTCCAGTGACAACGGTTTTATCTTATTGAGTACTTTTTCTGAATGTTGTGCCGGGATATTCAGGCGTTTTTCGTAAAATGCATGGTTTGAGAAATTAATCAGATCACGGTAAACAGAACGATAGTGAATATCGAGCGTATAAACGGGTAACACCGCCCGTGCCAGATGCAACAAATCAGGGCACTCGCCAATTTGGCGGTAATTCCACTGATTTTGTGGATTTTCCTGTTGCTGTTCCGGTGAATCGTTTTCTTCGTCGTCATCCTCATCGTTGTTGAATAAATCGTTGACTGAACCCGCAAAGAAACTGGACGGCGGCATCTGTTTCTCGTCACCGCTGACAATCATCCGCTTACCGCGATACAGCGTCGGTAAGGCATATTCTATCGGCATCTGAGAGGCTTCGTCATAAATGACCGTATCAAAGAAACCGGCTTTAAGCGGTAAAACCTGACTGGCGACATCCGGGGTCATCAGCCATACCGGACGCAGGTGCATCAGACCGAGCGCTTTCCCCTCTTCGATAAATTCCCGTAACCTTCTGGCGCGTTTTCCTGTTAAACGGGTAATCTCTTCCCATACCCTTCTTGGGCTGATTTGCGGGTACTCTAATCCTTTGTTAAAGGCTGCACGGTTCAGTGCCTGCAAATCCGCCAGTGTGTGTTCCAGTTGTTGAACATGGTGATCCAATGTGTCCTGCCCGGTGGATAGCGCAGGAAACTGACGCTCAAACAATGCGCTCAAAGACAGGTAATAATAGTGTTGCAGTGTCTTTTTGATGGTTTGACGCAATACGGTGTCGCTCAACCGGGAAAATTCGTCTGCATAAGGGCGCAATTGCGCCAAGATCGCCCAATGAGCCTCACCGAAATTTTCAGAAAGTGCCTTGAATTGCAGATAAGGTTTTAACGTCGGAAATGCGGCGGCTATAACGGCAAGATCGTGGTTAAGCGACGTCTGATGTGTAATCGCTTCAGCAAAACGTTGTTGTGTCTGACTGGTCAGATACGGAATCAACACATTGAGTGCGGTACGGCTCTTTTCTTGTGCCTGAGCGCGCGTTATCGCGGCCTCGATTTCAAGGCACTGCTGAAAAAAACCGACCTGTTGCCCGTCACGTATCGCGCTGAATAAATGAGCTGGCTGCGGATAATTAACCACAAGCTGTGCCAGATCAGCAATCCTTCGAAGGTTATCTGTCGTATTTTCCAACACTTGAAGTAATAAAAAGGCATCAGGTTCAGAACATGCCTCTATTTCAAGTTGCTGATGTAACTGATTCAATTCATTACGCATCAGGCGCCATGTCTGTTCGGCACGGATTGAATGAGAAAATGCGGCGTACTGTGCCGGGTGATGGCTGATCCCATGCGTAGCAGAAAAAGCGTTAAGTTGGCGTTGACGGGCATAATAAAGCGGATTCAGGTAAAACCAGAATGACGCCTGTTGTTTCTCTTTTAATGCCCGTGATAATTGTGCCAGTATCGGATCTTTACACTTTGCCAGAAGATGAAATAACCGCGGATCACACAACGAAATATCAACCTGCTGTAACCGCGCAATCAGGGCTGTCAGTTGGCTGATCATCTGCTGACCACGTGGCTGTTGCCCTTTTTCATTGCAGAACAACGGCAGCCAGCGGGCAAATTGTTGCCATGTCAGCGGAGATAATGCAGCAAATGCCCTCTTACAGGCAGCCAAAGCGGCCTGATGGTGAGTCAGTGTTTCAATGGTAATTTGTGTATCAGGCAGTGTCAGGGTCTGTTCCCGTGCTGCCTCGGTTTGCATAAATTCGGCAAAATCTCGCTTAAACTGCTGACAACTGTCGTCATCCGCAGGAAAAGAGCGCAGTTGTGAAAGCGGGCTATTTTCATCATCGGCAGCCAGCCATACAGGTGCAACCTGCACGATATCCTCAATGATTCCGGTTGCTTCCACTGCATCCGATGAACAGAACAGCGACAATAATTGCGGTAAATCAAGACAGACTTCCGAATTATCACGCAATGCAATCAGGGAGGCCATCAGTTGACGATAAGAGCACCCCGCCGCTTCATGATACTGATATAACCCGTTGTAATAGTTATCCAGTTGCGTCTCATATTTGCCCATGCGCCGGGCGGCAATATTGCGCTTGTGTCCCCAGTTTATCGTCTGGACACCATTTTTCTCACGCAGAAACAGTTCATCAATCTGTGAGCGTACCGACTGAATGATATCGCGCCCTTTCTGCGCCTGATGTACAAGCACAATACGATTGATCAGGCCACAAGCGACCAAGCGCTTATACACCACTTCCAGTGCGGCTGGTTTCTGACAAATCACCAGTGCAGTTTTCTGCTGCCCGATGGTATCCGCAATCAGATTAACAATGGTCTGGCTTTTACCGGTTCCCGGCGGGCCTTCAATCAGCAATCCCCGGTTTTGCCGGGCGGCAGCCACCACCGTTTCCTGAGAAGGATCTGTCGCATTAACAAAATAACGTTCTTCGGTTTTTAACGGAAAAGACTCTGACGTTTCGGGCTCCGCCAATCCCAATGCTTTCTCCAGTGCCGTATTTGCAATCGGCAAGCCCGCGATTTGTTGCAAATCGTTGCCAATAGCTTGCCCGATAAATGACGTGTGGAAAAGTACGGCAGAACAATACAACGATGAGCTATTTTCTTCGATTTCCGCATCGGAGGGTAATGCGGATAACTGTGTGGCCGTCACCGGCATAACAGCCGAGAGCTTCTCCATTACACTATCGACCGTCAGTCCGGCCTGTCCGAGAAGCTGATCCAAAATCGCCTGCCACTCTTTGATCGGCGGAATACCGTTCAGGCTGGCCAGTGCCGGATTAAGTCTTATGGCTCCACGTTCATTATCAAACTGCAAGCGGGCAACCCCTCGCAGCCCGGCATTCATTACCAGATTAACCGGCCAGAGAAACAGCGGCGCGATGCGGGGCTTCATTTGTGACGGTTGGGTATGAATAAGCAGGAACGGAAATCCCAGATACAGACCGTTTATACCGGTATCACGCTGATATAACTCGGTTTGTGCCTGTAACACTCGTAGCCGATCGTTGACTTTGGGCGTCAACAATAAGGTCTGGCTATCAATGGCAATCGCATTTTTAGAGCGGTTAATTAAATGCTGTAACAGATCCTGCGCGCTTTTCCAGCCACTATTTTTCTGAGCACTATTTTTCTGAACATCATTTTTTTGAACACCATCCAGTTCAATCAAATCAACCCGACCGGCTGATGGGGTCAGACGCATACGAACTAAAAACCCCCGCTGCGTATTTGCGGTGATTTTGCGGGTAAAAAACTGCATGACCTGTTGAATATAGCGCTGCTTTTCCGGTACGACCCATTGTTCCGCGGCAATCGCCAACATGACGATAACCTGTTCAAGCGGCAGGCGTCGTGTCAGTAAAAACTGTTCTGCCCATTCATCAATATCAGCGATCCCACACCGACAAAAATCACCGATCCGCTCTGTCAACTGCTGATACAGCGTCAGACGGGGCAACTGCAATAATGTTTCTGCCTGTGTGCGCTCAAATGTGCTGATACGATAACGTCTTGCCAGTTTACCGGCCTGATCCAGTAATGTCTGGCGTGCAATAAACTGCCCGATATCTGCACCCAGCAATAGAATAAGGTCTTCGTCCTGTAGATTTTGTCGGTCAATCAGTGTCCGTAAGCCACTGTGGTGTGTATCGGGAAATAACTGATGATGCGCCTGCCAGCGGGCAATAAGCTGGCTATGAGAAGTAATCAGCAAATAGATTTTCAGTATATTTTCATCAAGGGCAATTTCCAGCGCCTCTGCCCGACTGCGGATCTGCTGCTGACGATGATAAAGCTGTACCAGCCAGTGTTTGGTATCGATTTTCCGCAATAATTGTGCCAACGGATCATTAATCAGACGGTAACTGATATCCGCATGTTCTAATAGCCAGGAAGGTGTAATGATCTCACCGCGATAAATAAACGGCATATCCGGATTCAGCACCTTTAAAGTCATCATCAGGCGCAGATTGTCATCAAGCTCTGGAGTATCAGCAAAAAGGCGTAATTGCGGGTGGATTGATTCATAGTGGCTCATTCCGGCCAGCCATGAGAAAAGTTCTCCGCGTAATAATAAGGACAAGGCTTCATCCCATTGCGCGGTTTCTGCGGCTTTCAGCGCAAACAGTGCCGGTTGGCTATAGACTTGCCCGGCCAGAGTAAGCTTTAGACCGTGCTGTGGCTGTTGCGGATTTATCTCTTCCGGCACCGCGACAGGTTTCCCTTCCAGCCATGCTGATACTTCCGGCCACTGCCAACGCAATTTTCGGTCACGGGTTAATAATCCACGCAGCAGAATGCGGATATTGTCATCCAAATCATCCGGAATGGTGACACCATGAGTCATGATCTGAATCAGAAATGCATGGGTATGAATCTGTTCAAAGCAACGGCCACGGGTGAACTGTTCAAGCAGAATAATCCCCAGACTCCACCAGTCAGAAGCAGCGGAAACCCCGCCGGCTAAGGTTTCTGGTGCGCTGTAACGACTGATGTCCAGCGGTGAGACGATATCAAGGTCGAATTCCGACAGACAGGCAGAACCAAATTCGACGATCACAATGTCCAGTGGTGAGCGCTGACGGATCAAAAGGTGGGAAGGCCGCAGGGCGCGATGACGTAAACCATGCTCAGCAAAGGCAGCCAGTACCTGACCCATTTCCCGGATAAGCTGAGGGAGCTCTTCCGGTTGCCAATAGTCGCCCCGAATAATAAATGCCTCTAGCGAACCACCGGAAATATGCTCTGTCACATGCCACGGTCTGCCGTGTTGACGGCCTGTGTCCAGCAATGCCGGCACATGATTTTGCGGTAAAAGCCGGAACACATTATAAACAGACTGATCAGGCTCTTCACCCAACGGATAAAGCGTTAAAACCCCCTGCCGGCGGGTTTCCCGATGGGTCACATTGTAGCGCTCACGCGGACTATCACTGTTATTGACCCGTTCACCCAACAGCCACTCTCCGATAGCTATCGGTTCTGCCAGTGAAGGTGTTGTGTCCTGTCCAGCCGGGTTTTCCGCAGAGAATTCGGCAGCATCCGCACCACATTGCAGACACATAAGATCACCTTCTTCCATTGGGTGACCGTTTACACAAGCATAGATATGCTCCTGAAGCTCTGTATCAGCAAACTCTACCGTTAGTGTGCTGGCCGGCTGTCGCAAACGCCGGCCTGATTCATGAATAGGTTCGGCAGATAAATCCCATCCGCACGCCTGCGTGCCGATATGACCTTCACAGAAAATTTCGGTCAGTGGCCGCTCGGTCTGACAATGGGGGCAAAAACGCATCATAGCCATGACATACCTGTACTTGTTATTCTATTTTTTAATTTGTGCTATCTGGTGATCTTCTTGCATAAGCAAGGTTCTGAACTGCTCCATATCACCCTTTTCCGGAATACCGGCCATAAATACCCGGCCTTGCGCATCCAAAGCGAGATCCAAAACTCTGTCCGTTTTATCCCGCAGCAAATGATAGGTGTGATAACGTTGCCTGCCCAACGGAGTCAAAAGATGAAGTTCCTGATTGTCACTGCCGCGTAAGCGCAAGTTCTGTGTCGCATCCTGCTGATAGGGGCCGGACACTAAGGCATCAATCAGTCCATCCATTGTCTGTAACATGGGTTTTAACGTACTGTATTCGTATCCACTGAAAACCAGAATGTCGCCAGAAAAGTGATCACGTAACGTTTTTAACAAGGTATAAAGTGCGTCCGGCTGATCAAAAGGCTCACCACCAGAAATGGTGATACCGTCTGCTTCTGTCAGCCATAATGTGAGCTGCGCTATCAGAGTCTTGACAGCAATGCGTTGTTGGGTCGGCCGCCATGTGTCAGGTGACATACAGCCCTTACAACGGATACGGCACCCTTGTGTCCAGATCCCAATACGTTTTCCCGGCCCCAGGGAGGTCACGGGAAAATGCAGGCGTGACAGACTGATCTCCATCAGATGGACTCCGTGATCGGCATCAGTTGCACGGTTGTCATTTCACCTGTTTCGCCTAATGCGATATGGGTGATACAAAAAGCGTCATTTGGCTGGGCATTCTGATCAAAGACCGCCCGTGATAACGGGTTGATAAGATGAATTTCGAGCTGATTGCGGATACCGCGTCCGCCGTTGGATAAATCCGCAAGGCAACAAGATTTGAGGGTGGCCATCGCCTTGTCTGCTATTGTGATGGTTAACGCCTGCTTTTCCAGCCCGCGCAGAATATTATCCACCATTTGGCTGAAAATCTGCTCTGCCACATCCGGCCGGATAAAATCAAATACAATGATATTTTCGCCGATACGGTTGAGTAATTCCGGGCGGTTCAGTACCAGCTTGAAGTGACGTTCAATTTCCCGTTTCACATTCTGTTGTACGGTTTCAAACGGCTCATGGGGTGTGACATTAGCGACCCATTCTCCGTTATTATTCAGTCGATAAATCCCCAGGTTCGAAGTGAAAATAATCAACGATTCTGAAAAATAGACCCGGTCCCCGCGGCCGGACGTCAACACGCCATCATCAATAATCTGCAAAAACTTATCCATCAATTGCGGATGGGCCTTTTCAATTTCATCAAACAACACAACGCTGAACGGCTTTTCACGGATGGCGTTAGTCAGTTCACCCCCGGTGTTATAGCCCACATAGCCGGGCGGCGCGCCGATAAGGCGCTGATCCGCATGTTCGGCACTGAATTCCGACATATCAAAGCGGATATAAGCACTTTCATCACCAAACAACAATTGAGTCACGGTTTTTGCCAGCTCGGTTTTACCGACCCTGGTAGGACCAGCAAGAAACAGGATACCACGCGGACGCCCACCTTTATTGCTGCCGACCCCCGTTACCGCCCGTTTAATAATATCCAGCAAATGTGTGACCGCATGATGCTGCCCTTTCACACGCCGTTGTATGATGTCATAGGCATTGCGGATTTTATTCTTATCAATCTTTTGCCACGGATCTTCTGTAATACCGACTTTATAACGCCTGACCGCATCACTGATACGCGTGACCGGGACATTCTCAAGACGGGCAAGCTGTACGATAGCGGTTAAATCGAGCAGTAACAGCCCTTCGGTTTCATCAATAAAATCATTCAGTAAAGCAATATGTTCCTCATTCGTCCCCTGTCCAAAGTCCGGCAGCGAACGCAATAAGGTTGGAGCCAGTCCCCGGCGCATCTGTCCGTCAGGTTTAGCAATCGGAATGTGACGGATCCGGGGATTATTAATCAGAAACCAGTCGGGTAAATCGGTCTCTTTTTCGACTATCCAGAAAATGGTATTAAAAAATGGCTGGCGTTGTGCCCCTGCGGGACGGGCTTTTGCCTGATGAGAAATAATCAAGGCACGGGTAAACAGATGATGTTCAATCGCAGAGAGATTTTCACGCTGGGAGATCAGGCAGGAAGCAAAATCCACACACAATGCGACCGGTTCATTCGGGTATTCTACCCACTTCTCCAATACGCTATTTAACAGATCGATACCGCCGGGAATACGATGAGTATTCATCGACAGCCCCAGCCGTTGTAATAATGCCTGCCCTTGCCCTTCTGGCTGGGATGGATGATTGATTAAAGTAAATCCTGAAAGCGGATTAAACGTCATGATATGCGCGTATCCCGCATCAAATAACGTATTTTGCAGCACCTGATTTAATGCCAGTGGTGTAATCACCTCCGGCGCAATTTCATACGCCTGCAAATCCCTGACATTACCGGACAGAACGAACTGACTTTTCAACGGTAGAAAACGTTGTAAATCCCGTAACCAGCGCGCTTTCTGGAAAGTATTCTCCATGAAGCTCTCTCTTCTCAATTCTTATAAAGATAATGAATCAGTTTATCGTATTCAGATAAGAATAAAGCAGAAAAAACAGCAGATTCGTGATTCAACGGGTAATAATTTAAGAAATTTATCTTATCAAACAGTCTGTTTTGGTACGTCACATATAGCAAAATACTTTTACTTGTCAGATATCTTCCCGGCAAACCGCATTCGCTGCTCCCCGTTTTTGGGTAGCAAGTAATAATAGCAGACCGGATAATGCCACAATCCCACCGGCGTAACTGACCGCAGGATACCCGAATCCCAGTGACAGCACACTAGCTCCCAATCCTGCGCCAATGGCATTGCCCAGATTAAACGCCCCCACATTAATCGAGGAGGCCAACGCCTGAGCTTCAGAAGCAACCTGCATCACTTTGACCTGTAGCGGAGGAACCACACCGAAACTGGCGATCCCCCAGATCACTAACATGATGCCGCCACTGATACTGTTAGTTCCGATAAACGGAAGCAACATCATACTGACCGCCAACAGGGTGAAAAGACCGAAAAGTGTCATGGAGACCGAACGATTCGCCCATATTCCGCCAAGATAATTACCCAATGTAAATCCCAGTCCGACGCATACCAGCATGATACTGATTTGTGCCGGCGAAGTATTTGCAATCGTCATCATCAGCGGCGCGATATAGGTATAAAGCGTAAACATCGCGCTGGCACCCAGAACCGTACTCAATAAGGCAATCAATACCTTGGGTCTGCCTAATACCTGTAACTCTTTTTTGAGATGCAAAGGTTGCCCCGGCATATTTCGGGGAAGCGTCAGCCATAATGCAACCATAGTCATTACGCCCAATGCACTGATCAGCAGAAAGGCCTCACGCCAGCCGATCATCTGCGAAAGCCAGGTCACTGACGGTACACCGCCAATATTGGCGATGGTCAGCCCCATAAACATACAGGCAATGGCACTGGCCTCTTTACCTTTTTCCACCACCCGTGTCGCCACCAGTGCACCGATACCAAAAAATGCTCCGTGGTTTAAACTGGTAATAAAACGCGCCATCATTAAGCAAGTAAAATCGGTTGCCAACCCTGAAAGTATATTTCCTACGGTGAAAAGGCTCATCAGGAAAATCAGCGCCGTTTTGGGGGAACGCTTAATCAGTAATAACGTCATGATTGGTGCACCCAACATCACACCCAGTGCATAGGTCATCACCAATATACCGGCGGTAGGAATCGAAACGGACAAACCGGAAGCAATATCCGGTAACATTCCCATCGGCGAAAATTCCGTTGCTCCGATAGCGAAAGCGCCGACCGACAACGAAAATAGTGCGGTATTTGAACGCATAAGATCCTCTGCCTCTTTAACAATGGTGTTCTGTTTGTCGAATGAGGCGGATTCTGTCATGTTGATCTTGTCAGAAATAGCCGATAATTTACAAAAAATAGTTGAGTAAAACGCAAAAATGAAAATCACCCTTGAAGAAATGCAGGTTTTTATTGCCGTCGTTGATAGTGGTTCAATAACGGCTGCCGCAGAGCAGCTTGACCTGACTATTTCTGCAACCAGCCGGGCACTTTCACGACTGGAAGAAAAAATGGCAAGTACCCTGCTTTATCGCACAACCCGTCGGATGAAACTCAGCGAAGAAGGGGCCGCTTTTTTACAAAAAGCGCGGGAAATCGTAAAACTCACGCAGGAAGCTGAAGATTTGCTGCTTACCCGTCAAACCATTCCTTCCGGCACATTACGGGTAGATGCCTCAACCCCGTTCCTCCTGCATGTGATTAACCCGCTTATCGGGCAATTTCATGAAATTTACCCGCAGATTTCGCTGGAATTGACCAATTATGAAGGCGTGACCAACTTATTGGAAAAGCGAACAGATATTGCATTTCGTATTGGGCCTTTGGCCGATTCTTCCCTGCATGCTACTCTGTTGGGTTATAGCCAGTTGCGTATACTGGCAAGCCCGATTTACCTGCAACGCTTTGGTGAACCGAAAACCGTGGATGAACTACAGCAACACTGTTTACTCGGTTTCACCTCGCCGGAATCGCTTAATGAATGGCCGCTGTATCAAGGTGAGAAAAAAGGGGTGAAAATCACGCCAACGATAGCCGCCAGTAGTGGTGAGATTCTGTGCAATCTCGTACGAAAAGGCATTGGTATTGCCTGCCTGTCAGATTTTATGACCTATGAAATGCGGGAAAGTGGTGAATTCCGCCAAATACTGGCCGGAATCACTGATGATCATAAGCAACCTATCAACGCCGTTTATTACCGTAATCAGGCACTATCCCCGCGATTACGCTGCTTTATCGATTTTATCAAACAGCATAGCCGGCGAATTATTCGCCCATAATCAACACGCTCAATATCAATTATCGTTCTTTCAGTACTGTGTGACACCGTCACAATGGTGTTTCAGGAAACTGCACTATTTCAGGATACGGTCGCTAACAATCTCCGTTTGGGTGCTCCCAATGCAACTCAGTTGCAACTGGAACAGGCAGCCCGTCTCGCCAATATTCACGATACGATTATGGCATTACCGCATGGGTACGATACGCCGTTGGGGGTGGATGGCGGTGTTCACCCGAATCAGGTGTAACCCGCTCTATGAACAACAGCGCTTCTGTCATAAAAAACTCAAAACGATATGCACCCACCCTCCAACAAAGCCTGTTCGTTGCAGCGACGGCCGTTCGCCAGTTGGCAAACAGGAACTTGCTGCCCATTCAATTGCTGGGTTAATGCCGGAATACCGCCGGCATCAGAGCAATTGTCACTGGCATCTTTGCTCAAGTTAATACCCAGATCAGAATATTGATAATGTTTATAGCCGTTTGATGAAGTCTCTGTTTGATGCCCGCTGCAACCCGCCAATATCGCGCCCACCAGCAACAGATGGACAAGGACAATGCCTCGCTTTAACAACATATCGTCTCCAGTTTAACTATCGGATTAATATTGATTTAGGTATAGATCAGTGACCTGCGCTTTTAGAGAGTAAATTTATAACCAAAACACCCGCAATAATAAGCAAAATACCGACGATTGCCGGTAAATCTAATTTTTGTTGATATAAAAATATCCCTGCAATAGAAACTAAAACAATACCAAGGCAAGACCAAACCGCGTAAGCAATCCCCAAGGGCATCGTTTTTACAACCTGTGATAACGCCCAAAACGATAAGCAATATCCCAATACGACAACAATAGACGGCACTAAGCGGGTAAAGCCATCAGCCGTTTTTAACATTGTTGTCGCTATCACTTCAGACAAAATCGCGATAAACAAATAACCCCACACATTCATATTGCTCACCAAGCCCAAATGATAAGATAGACCAAATTTCCAAAAAACCGCCCAATTTACCATAACTTAAAATGCAATGCCTTAAAGAAATGAGGTGCTTCTCTATCTTTATACTCGTCGTACTTCAAGATACCTTTATTATCTCCCTGCGTCGCGGGGCGATAAATTTCACAGAAAATCATTTAATGGAATAATGACAAACATCAATATTTAAAGGAAATCACTTTCCAGTAATTATTTAAATTAATCACTCCACATACTTCAACATCATTACCAATAAATTCAAACCACTTTTATAATTAATAAAACAATATAAAAACCATGAATAACGCACCGACAAAATAACTTAAAGAAATCATTCATTTTAGTATAAAAAAGAACGGAAAATTATTCACCAAAATAAAAAAAACATAATAATAATTGAAACACCAATAAATAATCACAAAGGATTTCAACTATACCACCTTGTATTTATGGGAAATTTAAAAAATATAATCCCGGCAAATAAAAAATATTATAGACTTCGTTTCAAATGATAATCACTATTTAAGCTCAAAGCGTTATGATCACAGAGCTATGACCATTGGATAACGAGTAACAAATAATGACGATTATTGGAAAAAATAATTTGAGCGGAACAGGTGGGTGATAAGGATGTATACTTGAAGAGATCAGAAATAAAACCTTAAACTTGGCCGATTAAGTATTAACTATTTTGCATAAGGAAGAATGCTGAAAGGTTGCGAGATCTGCTGTAATGATGCCATGATAGATTATGCCAATACCTATTAAAATAATATTAAAAATTGTAAGAAATAAGATATAGCGCTCTGAAATAGGTTAACGCTAAAACATAAATACATTAAGGTTAGGCAATGTGCTTAAATCTACTCATTTGTATCATACATTACAAATAACTTGTAAACGGAATGCATTCATATAATTTATTATGAGAATACCTGAAGGTTCGTTAAATTCGAACTTATATCACCTTCATCCCGCTCAAGAGGATGTATTTTACGAACAAACCCTCCATGAAAATCCCCTATTGCACAACCTAGGCTGGTATACCTTGATGGAAGGTGAAATTGATATAGCCACCCTGCAACAAACATGGCGGTTACTGCATCAGCATATTGATATGCTAAGGCTACGCATATCGGTTAATTCGGATAATGAAGCCATCCAATATATGCAGAATCAGCGTGATCCTGAATTAGTCCTGTTCCATAATTTTGCCATGCAGCCTGATCCTGAAGAAAAAGCCAAACTCTGGATGCAGCAACAGATAGAAACTCCCATTAATTTCCCCAATGAGATCCTGTATCAAGTCGCATTAATTCGTATTACTAGCGAAAAATATTACTTCTTCACTAAATTCCACCATATTATGATTGATGGCGTCGGTTTATTCCGGCTTCATGAATATGTCCATAAATTGTACGTCTGTCTGAAAAATAAAACATCTACCGCGTGGTTAGCAGAAATCCCGCAATATTTAGACACCATAGAGAGAGCAAAAGAATACCTGAATTCGTTTCATTACGAAAAAGATAAAAATTATTGGTACGACTTTTTAACAAAAAACGATATACATCAATTAACACCTTATTACCAAAATACGGGTTCTGAGAGCGAGGCATTAGCATTACCCCTGTCAATGAAAGCCGATTTACGTGCTTTTTGTGAAAAAAATAAAACGAATCTTCTCTCCGTCTTTTCCAGTCTGGTCATCATTATGATGTCGGCGCTGACAGGACAACAAGCATTAACCTTTAATACCATTACACATGGCAGAAAGACAAAATTAGAGAAACATGTGGTGGGCATGCAGGCAAATATCTATCCCGTACATTGTCATGTTGCCAACACCGTCCGGGTTATTGAACAGATCCACCGAATGGAATTAGCGCTAAAAGAGAGTTACCGCCACGGCCAATTTCCTCATTCTCACTTGGTTCGCATGGCTAACAACCACGGCATGGCTTTACCCAATATATTTATCTTCTATGAAAGGCTTTCAGAGTCAGCCTCTGAAATCAACCAAGCCCAGCATTATAATGTCAATGGCGGATTGAATACTGATCCTATTGTTTTTCGATTGCAGGACTTTGGCTATGATCAAGCGCTCATCATCACGATAGATTACTTACGGGACTATTTTAGCCGGCAAGAGATAAACAGAATATTTACGCGATTGCAGGACTTATTTGCTGCTTTGCTTGACACGCCTGCTTTACCCGTCAGTGAATTACCTATTTTATTAGCGCAGGAGCGTCACACCTTGCTGCATCGCTGGAACCAAACCGACGTCCCCTACCCGCAGGATAATATATTGCAGCAGCAGTTTGAGATGCAGGCGGCGGCGACCCCCCATCATGTGGCATTGATATTCGAAGAGAAAACCCTGACCTACCGTCAGCTCAACGAACAGGCAAACCAGCTTGCCGCTGTCATACGTGAACGCTGTCAGCAACAACGCCATGCACCGATGCAAGCGGATACTCCCATCGCCCTCTACCTTGACCGCAGTCTGGAGATGGTGATCAGTATTCTGGCGGTACTGAAAGCCGGCGGCGCTTATGTGCCGGTTTCGCCGGAATATCCGCCGGAGCGCGTGCAGTTTATTCTGGAAGATACCGGCAGCCCGTGCCTGCTGACCCAGCAACAGCATCTGACGACACTGGCGGAATGTACCCAGACTTTGCCAATCCCGCCAACGCTGATAGCCATTGATGACCGGACAGTCACCCAACACCAATCCGTGGAAAATTTGCTGCCGATAAACAAAAGCACGGATCTGGCCTACATTATCTACACCTCTGGCACGACCGGACAGCCCAAAGGCGTTGAATTAACCCATCAAAACGTCATCAATCACCTGTGTTGGATGCAATCCCGATATCCATTAACGGCATCAGATAAGGTGCTGCAACAAATCCCTTATACTTTTGACGCCTCCGTCTGGGAGCTACTGGCCGCCAACTGGGTGGGGGCCAGTATCGTGATGGCTTCACCGGATATCCATAGACAGCCCGAAACCTTATATCAACTGATACAGAAAACCGGCGTGACGGTGGTGCAATTTGTTCCGTCCATGTTAGGGGCGTTTTGCCAGACCATAAGGGATTTAGGGCAACCGTTGCCCCGCACTATCCGTTATGTTTTGTGCGGCGGAGAGGCGTTGACGATGTCCCACGTCAGCGCGTTTAACGCCATCAATCAGGGTTCGGGCATGTTAATTAACCTCTATGGCCCGACAGAAACCACCAATGATGTCACTCACTTTGATGTCGTGGGTGAATTTAACGGCAGCGTTCCCATTGGCAAAGCGCATCATAATACCCGCCTGTATGTCCTTAATCATGAGGGTAAACTGTCTCCGATGGGTGCCCCCGGCGAATTGTATATCGGCGGCGCCGGACTGGCGCGGGGATATCGGAATCGCCCGGAATTGACGGCCGAACGTTTTGTGGCAAATCCTTTTGCCACAGCAGAAGACAAAGTTCAGGGTTACACCCGCCTGTATAAAACCGGCGATCGGGTGCGCTGGCGGCCGGACGGTAACCTCGAATATCTGGGGCGCAATGACTTTCAGGTTAAAATCCGCGGTTACCGCATTGAATTGGGGGAAATCGAAAGCGCGCTGACCTCACATCCACAGGTCAGACAGGCGGTGGTGATTGACCGGGAGCACCAGGGCGATCAGGTGCTGGCCGCCTATCTGGTTATGGACGGAGCCGTGTCGGATGATACCTTGCTTGCACACCTTTCTGCCCGCCTGCCGGACTATATGCTGCCCGCCGGCTTTACCCGTATTGACGCCATCCCGTTAACCCTTAACGGCAAGCTCGACCGCCGCGCCCTGCCGGCACCGACATGGGAAAACCGGGACAGTTATATCGCCCCCCGTAATGCGCTGGAAACCCGGTTATGTGCCATCTGGCAGGAGGTATTGGGACTGGAGCGCGTCGGTATTGCAGATAATTTCTTCCGTATGGGCGGCAACTCCCTGACCGCCATTAAGCTGACGGCCGCCATTCGCCAGACGCTGGCAATGGAAGTGTCACTGACGCAACTGTTTGAGTCGAAAACCATTGCCGCGCTGACGGCGCACAAGGAACACACCGGCACAGTTATCCCTCACCTTGCATTAGATCGCTATCCCCTGTCATTTGCCCAAGAGCGGATGCTGTTTATCGAGCAGTTTGAACAGGGCACCGATGCTTATCATGTGCCTTATCTGGTTCAGTTGGATAACGATACCTGTTTGCCATTATTGGAAACCGCCATTAATCAACTGGCCGAACGCCATGCGGTGCTGAAAATGGTCTATCTCAGCAATGATGAAGGGCAGCGCTACCAACAAGTACTGGACAGGGATTTGGTTATCAAGTCATCCCCTTGCTGTGAAGATATCAACACGCTCTTAAATGCAATACATGTTGAGGTCACCACCCCGTTTAATCTGGCTGCCGAACCGAGCCTGCGCCTGTGTCACTATGCGCTGGCGGATAAGCACTATTTATTAATATTGTGGCACCATATCGCCATTGACGGCTGGTCGATTGATCTCTTTATCAATGAACTGGCCGAGATTTACGCCGCCTTGTCCGAAGGCCGGGACAGCCAACTGCCCGCGCTGGATATCACCTACGGTGACTATGCCGCCTGGCAGCGGGATTATTTGCAGGGCGACATGCGTGAGCGCCAGCTTGCCTACTGGCAGCAAACCCTGTCCGATTACGAATCGCTGGCCTTACCCACCGATTATCCCAGACCCGCGCAAGTGAGCTATGAGGGGCGGGATATCAACTTTATGCTGGATACCGCGCTCTCTGAGCAGTTAAGGGCGCTGGCAAAAACGCAGGAAACCACCCTGTATACGGTATTGCTCAGTGGTTTTTATGTCACGCTGGCAAAACTGTCCGGCCAACACGATATTGTACTGGGCACCCCGACCGATAACCGCCACCATGCCCAAACCCAGTCCCTGATAGGGATGTTTGTTAACTCTCTGGTTTTACGGGCGAAATTTAAGCAGACCGCCAGCGTCACCGTCCTGATTAAACAGATCCATCAGTTGGTGGCCGACGCCAAGGCACATCAAGATATGCCGTTTGAACAACTGGTGGAGGCTTTGGATATTGAGCGGGATACCGCCCGTCACCCGATTTTTCAGGTGATGTTCGGTTTGCAAAGTTTCGGGGAGAACCTGTCCGCGGCAGGCAAACTGCCCTTCCGGCCGGTGACACTGGATGAATCGCTGTACAGCCCGGCTAAATTTGACCTGAGCCTGTTTCTGTCCGACGGGCAAGCCCGTATTAGCGGTTGCCTGAATTACGCAGTCAGCCTGTTTAGTAAGGCCACCATCGCGCGGCTGGCCGGTCTCTACCAACGGGTGCTGGCCGCTTTTGTGGCCGACCAGCAACAGTCCCTGTCCGATATTGACAGCCTGTCCGCCGAAGAGCGCCATACCCTGCTGCATGACTGGAACCAGACCGATGTCCCTTATCCGCAGGCTGAAACCCTGTCGCAATGGTTTGAGGCGCAGGTTGAAAAAACACCGGATAAGGTGGCGCTGGTATTTGAAGGGGAAACGCTGACCTACCGACAGTTAAATCAACGGGCGAATCAATTGGCGAATGTTATCCGCGAACAGTGTCAACCCACCCTGCAAGCCAATACGCCGATCGCCCTTTACCTTGACCGCAGTCTGGAGATGGTGATCAGTATGCTGGCGGTACTCAAAGCCGGCGGTGCCTATGTGCCGATTTCACCCGAATATCCTGCTGAACGGGTGCAGTTTATGCTGGCTGATACTGCCGCACCCTGTGTGGTCACCCAACAGCGGCATCTCACCACACTGACGGAGTACGCCCAACCCCTTGCTGAACCGCCGATATTGCTAGCCGCGGATAACCCCGCCATCACCGCAAATCAGCCGGTGGAAAATCCAGTATCAATCAATAAACCGGCTGATCTGGCCTATATCATCTACACCTCAGGCACCACCGGCCAGCCCAAGGGCGTGATGATTGAGCATAGAAATGTGACTCATCTGGTGACAGCATTGGCAACACGGTTTGATGTGACAAAGAAAAAGAAAAGCTTACTGTTTGCCGCTTATGTCTTTGATGGTTCGGTTTTTGAATTATTCCCCAGTTTACTCAATGGTCTGACAGGTTACCTGTGCAGTGAAGCAGAACGCAACGCTCCGGCGGTGGCACAACTGATCCAGCGCGAAGGGGTTGAAATCGCTGCCTTACCGCCGGCCATATTGAAGCTATTAATTGGCACTGAGTTACCTTCCTTACAGTTACTGGTGACCGCGGGTGAATCCCCCTCCCTGGATTTTCTGGATTATTTCAGTCAGCACAGCGATGTATTGAACTCTTACGGCCCGACCGAAATTACCGTGTGTGCCACAGAGAAACACTATCAACGCGGGGATATTGCCACCAATATTGGTAAGGCGATAAATAATGCCCGTCTGTATGTCCTTGACAAACAGGGCAACCTGTCCCCTATCGGCGCACCAGGCGAGTTATATATCGGCGGTGCCGGCGTGGCGCGGGGCTATCTCAACCGGCCTGAACTGACGGCTGAACGTTTTGTCACGAACCCGTTTGCCAGTGATGAAGATAAAGCCAAAGGCTATAGCCGCCTGTATAAAACCGGCGATTTAGTCCGCTGGCGGCCGGACGGGGAGCTGGAATATCTGGGGCGCAATGATTTTCAGGTCAAAATCCGTGGTTACCGCATTGAACCGGGAGAAATTGAAACTGCGCTGACCACGCATCCTCAGGTCAAACAGGCGGTGGTGATTGACCGGGAACACCAAGGGAATCGGGTACTGGCCGCCTATCTGGTCACAGACAGCGCACTGTCCGATGATACTTTGGTGCGATATTTATCTTCCCGCCTGCCGGACTATATGATCCCCGTCAGTTTTACCCCAATTGATGCCGTCCCCCTGACCCTCAACGGCAAGCTCGACCGCCGCGCCCTGCCGGAGCCGGTATGGGAAAACCGTGACAACTATATTGCGCCCCGCAATGCGCTGGAAACCCAGTTATGTGCTATTTGGCAGGACGTGTTAGGGCTGGAACGGATCGGTATTGAAGATAATTTCTTCCGCATTGGTGGTAATTCCCTGATAGCGATTAAACTGACCACTGTAATGCGTAATGGAATAGATATTGATATTCCTTTAACTATTTTATTTAGCTACAAATGTATTTCCTTATTATCCCAATGGCTGGAAGCCGGTAGTGATAAATATAATTTACTTAATTTCTTAACGCCGGCATCAACTGCATCCCATAAACTGTTTATGATTCATGCCGTCAATTGTGGCAGTGAGGTATATGAGCCTCTGGCAAATGCTTTATCCGATAGGTATAACTGCATCGGCATCGATAATTATAATCTTTGCACCGATAATCAAATTGATTCATTACAACAAATAGCCCAGATCTACATGAGGTTGATCTTAACCGAAACGGCCATTGATAAACCGATTCGTCTTTTAGGCTGGTCACTGGGAGGGCAATTAGCAATGGAAATTGCTTTTCAATTAGAACAACTTGGTGCCAAAGAGATTCAGTTGTTTTTATTGGATACGGTCATTAATACTGACGAGATAAAAGCTCTCAGGAGTAAACTGGATATATCAAGTGCCTATAGTCAAGTCGTCAGGAAATTGCAGGAAATGGGCGCAAGTGAAACTTATATTAATAAAGTATTGGCCGCAATACCGTTTGAATCTGGAATAGCAAACTGTCATTTAAGCGGAAAATTATCACATACTAACATCACCTTATTTAAAGCGGGGCAAGCCAGCCCACATCATAAAGAGGGAGTTGGATTTGCGATGAGTCAATTGATAGCTAAAATACCGGATAATAATATTTCGCCATGGGCAGTCAATCCCTTGGTCATTAAGATGATTGATGATTGTTATCATGAAAATATTATTACCGCTGTTCCCCTTATCAGTACAGAAATAATGAATACCTTGTCAATTAAGGATAATCATTAAAAATTGCTCCCTCCCTCCTCGCCCGGCGAGAAGGGAGGGAAGCACGAAAACCAGTAACGCTCGGTATAGCGCCGGAATTTGTCAGGCACGGATCGGTTTCAAACGAGCTGTTGCAAACGATCAGTTTCAAACGATCTATTTCAAAAAAAAGGAAAAATCCGTATAATCCCCCTCCTGCCAAAAGTCCATACAGGAAATCTATCGTCGATATTATCGGCAATGTGAGAAGTCGCAATGAATCAAAAAGATAACAGAAAAGAGATACTTGAATTCAACAAACTCCAAAAACGCCTGAGGAGAAATGTTGGTAATGCGATTATTGATTACAATATGATTGAAGATAATGATGTGGTAATGGCATGTATCAGTGGCGGCAAAGATTCATTCGCGATGTTAGATATCTTGTTGAATCTGCAAAAAGCGGCACCCATAAACTTCAAAGTCGTTGCAGTAAACCTTGATCAGAAACAACCCGGTTTTCCTGAGCATATTTTGCCCCAATATTTTGAAAGCCTGGATATTCCATACTATATCGTCGATAAAGATACCTACTCCGTTGTTAAAGAGAAAGTGCCTGAAGGTAAAACGACCTGCGGGTTGTGTTCAAGACTACGTCGCGGCACGCTCTATTCTTTTGCCGAAAAAATCGGCGCAACAAAAATTGCACTGGGTCATCATCTTGATGACATCGTTGAAACGCTGTTCCTGAATATGTTCCACGGTGCCCGCATGAAAGCCATGCCGCCAAAGTTACGCTCTGACGATAGCCGTAATGTCGTCATCAGGCCGCTGACCTATTGTCGGGAAGCTGACCTTATTATGTATGCGGAACACAAACAATTCCCAATCATTCCCTGCAATTTATGCGGTTCGCAAGAAAACCTACAGCGGCAAGCGATCAAAGCAATGCTGGTCGATTGGGATAAAAAAACCCCCGGCAGAGTAGAGAGTATTTTCAAATCTATTCAAAATGTCAGCCCAAGCCAATTGGCAGACAAAACGCTTTTCGACTTTGTAAACTTACCGTTGGATCGTGCGGGAGAAAGGGAAGAGTATGCGTTTAACGAAGCCGTTGTCTCATCAACCAACATTGATGAAACCCTGTTTATCGATGTGACAAACATTTAATGCTCCGCAAAGCAGCCTTGGTGACAGGCTGCTGACAAAAAAATAGCCGATACGCAAACCCGCATCGGCATAGTTAATGCGCATTTACAGCCATTTGCTTCGTCTTAACCACCAGGCGAAAATCCCAATCAAGAGTGACATCAAAAGCGTGAATAAGCCGAAGCCAAACGGGTACGTATTACCGGGTATTCCGCCCAAGTTGACACCAAATAACCCCGTCAAAAAGGTTGTCGGCAAGAATACCATCGCCAACAGGGACATCATGTAAGTACGGCGGTTCATGGCATCTGCCATCATGGAACTGATTTCATCGGCCAAAACGGCGGTTCGGGCAATACAACCATCAAGATCATCGATCCCCCTGCCCAATCGATCCGCAATTTCCTGCATTAAACGACGCTCTTCATCACTCATCCAAGGCAGCCGCTCACTGGCTAAACGAATGAAAATATCCCGCTGTGGTGCCATATACCGGCGCAAAACGATTAACTGCTTACGCAACAAGACTAATTCGCCACGACCGGGCACTTTTTGCTCCAAAATACCATCTTCAAACTCAATCAGGTTGTCATGCAGCGCTTCAATAAAATCATTGACTTCATCAGTAATGGCGCCGGCGATTTCTACCAGCCAATTACCGGTACTTTTCGCCCCCACCCCGTTATGCAAATCGTCCAGCACTTGATCAATGCAATGAATTTTGCGATGCCGGCTGGAGATAATCATTTTGTCATTAATATAGATGCGAAACGAAACCAGATGATCGGGACGCGCATTATCATTGCGGTTCACCGATCTCAAGGTAATCAAAGTTCCTTCACCAGTGCGCAGTACCTTCGGGCGAATACTTTCGCTCACTAACCCGTCTTTTACCGGGAACGGCAGCAAGGCGGTATCCATGAGCCATTGATGGCTCGCTGAATTTTTGTAATCAAGGTGCTGCCAGACTGGCTGCTCTGCTGTTACGAGTGAATCTCCGCCAAATGCTGTCATGCCTCCCTTACCATTTAACTGACAGGCATAAATGGCATTTGAACCGTTAAATACCGAGCCATAGATCGTTTCCACATCTGCTCCTTATTTGTACCCAATTTTCATGGTGTTTCTTGCTGATATACATGGTTATGACTATAGGCGACATCTTCAGGATTGGTGATCAGGTATCCCTGTAACCAGGGTTTAAACGATATTATAAGACATTGTTAATTAAAGGAAGATAGAGTATTTCATCAACATTGCATCTATTTTTGTGGGCAAGATCGCACTATTCCTTTACACTGACGGCGCAGTTTACTTTATAGAGGGATTAAACCATGACACAAACCGTCAAGTTTCAAGGTGGTGATATCACCGTTAACGGAGATTTTCCACAAGCAGGTCAGGCCGCAAAAGCGTTCACACTCGTTGCCAAAGATCTCGCTGATGTCACATTGAGCCACTACGCAGGTAAACGTAAAGTGCTTAATATCTTCCCAAGCATTGATACCGGTGTTTGTGCCACATCTGTCCGTAAATTTAATCAACTTGCCAGCGAATTAGACAATACTGTCGTCCTGTGCATTTCGGCGGACTTGCCTTTTGCCCAGTCTCGTTTTTGTGGTTCTGAGGGTCTGTCTAATGTTGTCACGCTTTCTACACTGCGTGGCGGGAAATTTCAGGAAGATTACGGCGTTGCAATAAGTGAAGGTCCATTGGGTGGGCTGACTGCACGTGCTGTCGTTGTTCTGGATGAAAATAATCAGGTTATTTATAGCCAGTTGGTCGATGAAATCACCAATGAACCTGACTATGACAGTGCATTAGCTGCATTGAAATAATTATTACATTATTAACAGTCACATTGCTCTTGTTTTTTAACACAGCAATGCATTGTTTTTAAAGGTTTATTTTCTGGCGACGATAAAATTACAATTGTATTTTATCGTCGCTCGTTTATTTTATACATCAAACCTTCCCACAATAATGAAGACGCATTATTCCAGCCGACATCAAGCCCTTTGACCTTCCCTCTGAAAAATATTTTCAAATCAAAGTATTGTATTCATTATCGCACCAATAACCGCCTGTTTTTCAATCACCTCATTATATTCACAAAACCATACTATCACTAACTAAAAAGAAACATTAGTTATAATCCTGTTGAAAAATAATTCACCTTGTGAAATATTGCATATCGATTAATGACATCAGACATCTACTTATTAGTGTGGCCAGTTGGATCAAGGGTAATTCAGTAGATAAAACATTTTGATTTGTTTTCTGAACCTTAATCTAAAGGCTCATGCGGTAGCTTTGGTTGCACAAGGGGTTTTTATGGAAAGGATCATTATCGCTCACTCTTCATTAGGTGATGACGCTTTATTCTTTAAGTCATTAAAAGGAAAAGAGAAACTATCAACTATTTATAGTTTTGAAGTCGAGCTGTTCAGTGAACAGAAAGATATTGACACCAAAGCGTTACGAAACAAACCCATATCAATAGAAATAAAGAACCCGGCAAACATTTCAGAAAAACCACGTTTTCTAAGCGGACTTGTCCGTGAAGCAATTACCTGTGATTATTACGATAACTACCATTATTTATATAAGGTTATCATCCAACCTGCTTTATTTATTCTCACTTTAAACAAAGATTTTAGAATCTGGCAAAAAAAGACCGTTCCTGAGATTATTCAAGATATCCTTAATAAACATAAGGTAAAGTTTAAGAATGAGCTCAATGCGAAATACCAGCCATTAGAATATTGTACTCAATATAAAGAAACTGATTTCGATTTTTTGAGCCGGCTAATGGAACGTGAAGGGATTTATTACTATTTCCAGCACAATCAAAGTGATCATATCCTTATATTGGCTGATTCCCCTCAATCCCATGCAGCGCTACCTGAACATGCTTCGCTTGAATATTATCCAAACCCTTTTCCACCCAGAAACAAAGATAAATGTTATCTCTATGACTGGACTGTAAGTTATTCAATCACGCCAAAACTCTATACGATGAGTGACTATAACTTTCTTAAGCCAAATGCTCAGCTAAAAGAAACGCAACAAAATCCCGATCCGGCCGCCCCCAAAACAGAATTGTTTGAGTGGCCAGGGAATTACAGCGAAAATACGCAAGGGCAATTCTATGTTCGGATACTACAACAATCCTGTACCGCGCAGAGTCAGTCTATAAAAGCGAAAAGCCAGGAATCAGGCATTGCCCCAGGTTATACCTTTACATTATCAAATGCCCTGCGGGATAAAGATAACGGTGACTATCTTATTACCAGTGCCAATTATGAACTGCATGAAAGCCCCTATATTATAGCGACGAATTCTTCCCCTACTGATGCTGACAGCACAAGAAAAATCATCACAGCGTTCACCGCTATTCCCGCCAAAGTGAACTGGCGCGCTCCCCGCACCACACCGTGGCCGATAGCAGGCACTGAGCGAGCTACGGTTGTCGGCGCAAGTGGCAAAACCATTTGGACCGATGAATATGGCAGGGTCAAACTCAAGTTTCACTGGGACAGAAGCGATACCCAAGACGATAAAAGTTCCTGCTGGGTACGGGTATCCAATAATTGGGCGGGGGCAAAATTTGGGGCAATACAGGTGCCCAGAGTGGGAGAAGAAGTTCTCGTCAGTTTCATTAATAACAACCCCGATGAGCCGCTCGTCGTGGGACGTAATTTCAACCAGAATAATATGCCTCCCTGGGAATTACCCGCCGAAGCCACCAAAATGGGAATAATGTCACGCAGTCTGGAGGGCGGAAAAGAGAATACCAGTTATTTGTTGATTGATGATGCCCAAGGAAAAGAGTCTTTTGAAATACACGCGGAGAAGGACATGAAAATCTCGGTGGAACACGATCAAACGGTTTCTATTGAGGGTTCACGTACCACAGAGATCAAAAATAAACAAAAAACCACCGTGACCAACGGCAAGGAAATCGAGGTCACCAGTGGCGGCATTAAATATACCATCTCTGACGGATATAAAGCCGATATCACGGGTGATAAATCAGAAAAAATCAGCGGTTCTTATCAATTAGATGTTGGCAGTCATCTGACTAAAAATATCAGTGGAAATTACAAATTGAGCATTACAGGAAATAAAAATGAATCCGTGACAGGAAACATTGAGTTTAAAGCCAGTCAATTCTCCTTAACATCCAGTTCTACATTCGACATTAACGGTACGGTTAAAGTTTCTATAACGGGGGTGCTTATCCAATTGGGTTAAGTGCTTAAAAAAATTCATGCGAGGCATTTTCAATGCAAATCATCAAACCTCTGCGCTTAAGTCTACTACACCGCCCTTATCGCTGGTTGCAACACAATTATCTTGGGGTCTCCATTATGGCCTTAACCGATATGAGCGCGACTCCTCGCCTACGGCCTGAGCCAGAACTTTGGCAACTTGCAGAGGCGGAATTGAAAACCTGCAATGGTATTATCGATCTCGCGATGCCCAAATCCTCCGCTGAATTTCTCGCAACTGGCTATGCCTATACTCATCACCAGACAGATAAAACCGCTTGTTGCGCGCGTATTCAGGTAGAGCAATTGGATAAGACGCTGATGGTTTCCGGGGATCGTCATTGGGTTGGTGATAAACCCTCTGAACCCCAGAAATTCGGCCAGATGAGACTGGATTGGAGCCGTGCTTTCGGTGGAAAAAATTATGAAGAAAATCCACACGGTATCGGCTTTGCCCCAGAAACAGAGGAAAATGGTGGCGAGATCCATCGGTTACCCAATATAGAAGCCCAAAACAGGCAGCTTTTATCACCACGGGATACCCCCAATCCCGCCAGTTTTTGTCCTCTGGGATTGATGTGGCCACGTCGTTTCACTCGGATAGGTAAAAAATATGACAAACAGTGGCTGGAAAATGAATTTCCGGGTTTTTCCCGTGATATCGACTGGCGATTATTTAATTCTGCTCCCCGTGATCAATGGTGGGAGCAATATCAAGTGCTGCCAGAAAACGCCGCATGGCGCATCTGGAATATGCATCCTGAAAAACCTCTGCAAGCTGGGAAACTCCCACCGTGGCAAGCTCGCTGCTTTATCAAACGACTGCGCGCCGACGAAGAAGTTTTCGAAGAGATCATCATGCGCAATACGACGGTGTGGTTTTTTCCCCATCTGGAACAAATGCTCCTGATTTGGCACGGCAGCGCACGCATTAATGAGGATGATGCCACTGATGTGGTACAAATGCTTTCTGCCATGGAACTCAGTCACGAAGCGTGCTCGGAAAATTATTATCTGCAAATACTTAACCAGCGCACGGATAAAGCAAAAGGCGCATTATATGCCTTCCGGGAAAAGGATTTGATCCCGGAAAGTATCATTGGCCCGTGGGTAGATACAGAACAACCGAAAAATGCCAGTCCCTTGCGGACAAACTTGCAAAATCGCGAGAAACGCCTGCGTGAGCAACAAAAGGAGCGTATGGCGAAATACGGGAAAGATATCAGCGCACTCATTCCCCCCTGTATCGAACAGCCTTCCAATCCCAGGCCAGATGAATTACCGGAGTTTGTGCACCAAATCGAGCAAGACGCAGCGCAAAAATATCTTGAAGCCGAACAGCAATGGGAAAAAATGCGTGCAATAGCTCAAGAACGAGGCATTGAGGTCGACCCCATTGCGATGAAAGATCCGCTCAGGGGGCCACAAAATTTCCAGCAAATACGGAATACGCTGCACCAGCAATATGATCAGCAAAAACATGATCAGCAAAAACAAGATCAGCAAACATCACGGGAACTGAGTGATACGAAGCTGGAGCAACTTGAGCAATCTCTCCATAAAATGTATCTGGCCTCAGTACAAGCCCAACCGCCGGCCCTGCGTTTGACGGGTAATCTGTCACAAATTATTCGCAAGCGAGTCCAACGCATCATGCAGGAAGGGGGCGATTTCAGGGCAATGGACTTTACGGGAGCCGATTTATCCGGCATGGATCTGCGAGGTGCCAATTTTTCCCACAGTTTGCTGGAAAGCGCCTGTTTCAATAACAGTCAATTAGATGGTGCTGATTTCAGCGAGGCTATGTTGGCCAGAACGGAGATATGCCACGCCTCTCTCTATGGTGTAAAACTGGATAGTGCCTGTCTGGCACAGGCAAAATGTGAACAAAGCGATTTTTCAGCAGCCAGTTTTAAGGAAACGCAATTGCAGGAAACCTTGTTTGATCATTGCCGATTTAACCACGCGGTTTTCACCGATCTGCTCCTGCAAACCACCTTTATTAAACGTTGCCGTTTTCAGCATTCACAATGGCAAGGTTGTACTTTTCTTGAAATGGTGCTGCCTTCGCTGAAATTTAACCACGCCAGCTTAAAAAAAGTTTCTTTTATCAAATGCCAGTTGGAAAACGCTGTTTTTGATCATGCCATGCTCGAAAGTTGTTCATGGGTAGCAACAAAAGCAGAAGCGATCCGGTTTCGATCAGCCAAGCTGCTAAACTGCGTATTTACCCTGCAAAGTGTGCTTAATCAGGCCGATTTCTGCTATGCCACATTAACGGAATGTAATTTGCGCCAGACCCCTTTGGTTCAGGCTTCTTTCCGCGCTGCAACGCTGAATAACAGTGACTTGAGCGAAGCCAACTGCCAATTGGCCGATATGCAGTATTTGCATACCAGCAAAAGTCTGTTTATCAGAACAGATTTTAGAAACGCATTGCTGAATAATGCCAACCTGATTGGCGCTTTTATGCAGAAATGTACGTTTTGTGGCACTAATTTACGCGAGGCTAACTTGTTTCGCACGGATATGTCCCAGTCGATCATTGATAACGCCACCTTGATTAATCATACCTATACGCTGCGTACTAAAACCTTACCTAAACGTGATCAGGAAGTGATATGAGTACGCTGACGGCCAATGAAGTCATGATTAAAATCAAACAAGGTGACGTCATTGAAAAAGTCAATTTGCAGGGAATCTCATTGGTTGGAAAAAATTTATCCGGCGGCCGGTTCAGGGCGGTAGATTTTTCAGATGCCGATTTCTCTCATACCATTCTTGAAGAGTCGGTTTTTACTGAATGCCTGTTCGAAGAAACTGCTTTCAATTCGGCCTTATGTGAAAAAACCTTGTTTGAACAATGCAATATGATACGCGCGATATTCAATAAGGCGACACTGAACGCCAGTCTGTTCAACCAATGTGTTTTGAACAAAACCCAGTTCAAGATCACAAAGCAAAACAGTACTCAGTTTTTATCCTGCCATCTGCAATATGCCGACTTTATTGATAGTGAATTTGAGCGCGTGACATTTATCAATTCAGTTCTGGGTTACGCAACATTACGTCATAGCCGCTTTTTCCTGGCCACATTTTTTCGTCAGGATTTAAGAAACACGGATTTTTATGCCGGTCAGTTCAGCAAAACCGTTTTTTTTGAATGTGATCAGCGCGGTCAAGATTACCAAAAAATGCAATTTCAAGAATGTCAGTTTACGAATAATCAACTTGATGCCGTTAATTTTAGTCACTCAACGTTAACTCATTGCAACTTTCAGGGAAGCACGCTGCAAGATGCTCAACTTTCGAATGTCAATGCTACCCAAGCGTTATTTATCAACGCCGATTTGACCCGTGCCTGTTGCCATCACAGTCTGTTTAATGAAGCTATTTTTATCGGTGCTTGCCTTGAGTGGACTGATTTCCGGCAAAGTCAATTTCAACAAGCCATCATGCAAAAAGTCCGGGCAGTCAACGCACAATTTGTTGGCTGCGAAATGACCTATGCGGATCTTTCCTATGCCAATGTTAATCATGGTGATTTTCGTTCTGCTCAATTTATGAGAACCCTTTTTCATCGTACTCAACAGGTTGGGACATTATTCACTGATCGCTTAGGTATATTGGAAAATGATCCTGAATTATTTGCTGCTGAAGAGTGGAGTACACAACAACGCCAACGTAAGATTTAATCCGGAGGATCAATATGATGAAATCTTCTCACGCACTTTCTTCATCTACTCTTGCTACGGAACCTCTGTACATGGAACAGCCATACCCAGAACAACTATACCCAGAACAGCTACAGCAGATTGTAGGCCAAGTCGTTAATATTCTTCATGACGGCAGTTTAGTGGTTGAGAACCAAAACCGTAGCTGGCATTGTCAACAAGCCGCCAGTTGCCTATTGACACCTGAGATTGGGGATAATGTATTACTTGTACAAGCCAATAAACAGCACTGGATATTGGCAATATTAGAGCGGGCACAACAACAAAATCCGGCTGAAATCAAGGTACCCGGCGATTTATCCATTACCGCTCAGGGAAATTTGAATCTAAACAGTAACGGATTGAATATTATTGCCGACAATGGAAATTGCCATATCAATGAAATGCAATACAGTGGCGAATCTTTGTCCGCTTGGGTATCCGTCACAAAGATGATAGGCAATCAATTTGAATCCGTTTGGCAAACGGTCACTCAGTTAAGTCATCGTCTTTTTCGTCATACGACGCAAACAGAACAAGTGCACGCAGGGCAATTAGATATGCGAGCGGAGAGTTATGCACGGCTACACGCCCAAAATACCGTCGTTTCCGCCAAGGCAATCACCAAAATAGATGCTGAACAGATTCATATTGGATAAAAGAGATTAAGGAGAAAGTCATGTTCGCCAATACGCAAGGAGGTGGCATGGATCTGGCAATACCCGATATCTGCCTGACCCCAAGCCCCCCAGGTGCTCCGATACCAGTGCCTTATCCCAATACCGCACAAGGTACTAGTGGCATAAGTGCCAGTACCGCCAATATTCTCTTTGTGGGTAGTCCAGCGCATAACATAACAACCATCATCGCCATAACGAATGGAGATAATCCGGGGGTCAATTTAGGTGTCACATCCGGGACTGTCATGGGGCCATCCCGCCATACGCTGGGTGCCAATAGCGTCTTGATTAAAGGGTCACCAGCAACCCGACTAACAAGCCCTACCATGCAGAATTCAACCAATGCCATAGGATCACGCATTAATCCCAGTCAGACAAAGGTCGATATTTCAGGGGCATAATATCCCCCCGTCTCTTTTCTACTGAAGCGATTGATAATAAAACACAGGAGACTTTCTCTATTAATAGGTTAAGTTTCAAACGGGCAATGCTGATATTGCTGTTTTTTCCATTATTGATCGTGCCATTGATAGCATTGACAGGATGTTCATCATCAGAACAGAAAAAATTGCCATCCTATAAATTGATTTTCAATGCCACAAATAATGTGAATGACTCAGCTCCGCTGAAAATACGCATTATTTTATTGAAGTCGGCTTCAGAGTTTATGTCTGCCGATTTCTTCTCACTGCAAGGTAATGCGCAAGCTGTACTGGGTAATAATTTAATTGATTCTCAGCAATTCTTTTTATTGCCTTTCCAACACCGGTATTTCCTGTTGGAAAAAAACCTGCCGGAAACGAACTATATCGGTATTTTTGCTGAATATAAGCAACTGGATGGAAAAAGATGGCGTATTTCGTTGCCGGTTCCTATTCCCGAACAACCTGCTTTCTACCAGTTTTGGGCGTCGTCACCAGACACATTGGATATATGCCTGCAAGTCACAGCCTGTGGTTTAAATTCCGTCAATACATGCCATTAGCGTTATGCCGTAAGAGAAGGAACGAGATGAGTAGATCAGAAAAAGTTATCTGGACAGAAGGCATGTTCTTGCGTCCCCATCACTTTCAACAGGCTGAAAACTATCTGGAGGCTTATGTCCGCGATTGGGGTATGGCTCAGGTGCCCTATTACTGGGGATTTTTGACGTTAAAATTAGATCCGTCATTTCTCGAACAGGGCAAGGTCATGGTTGCCTCAGCCAGCGGGATCTTTCCTGACGGGACTCCCTTTAATTTCACCGAAGCACACGCCCCCGCCCCATTGCAAATTGCAGAAAACCAAACGGGGGAAAATATCGTACTGGCACTCCCGATCTTCCGGGGAGGAAGAGAAGAAATTATTTTTCATGAGAGCAAAGACTCTATGGCGCGCTTTGTCAGTGTTGATACGGAAGTCAATGACTTTAATGCTATGTCCGTCGGCAGTGCCACCGTGCAGTTTGGGCGAATGCGCCTGCGGTTGATGTTGGAATCAGATCTGACACCGGAATGGACTTCACTCAGTATGGTGCATGTTATCAATAGAACCCGTGATAATAAATTGCACCTTGACTCACACTTTATTCCTCCCCTGCTCAACTGCCATGCACATTCTCAGGTTGTCGGTTTCATCAATGATTTGCAGGGATTGCTGGAACAGCGCCGCCAACAGATAAGTCAGTGTCTGCTACAATTGGGACGACAAAATAGTTCAGAAGTCATGTACTTTCTCCTGCTGTCATTGGTCAATCGTTACAGCGGCCAAATCAACCATATACAGAATATTTCCTTACTGCATCCAGAGCGGTTGTTCAGTGAATGGTTGCAATTTGCTACTGAACTGGCCAGTTTTACGCCATCACGAATTCCAGAAGAAAAACTGCCCATTTATGATCATGACAATTTAAAATTGTGTTTCAATCACCTCATGCTCCTGTTGCGTCAAGGGTTGTCAATCATTCTGGAAGAACATGCGATTCAGTTGCCTCTGACTGAATATTCTCATGGGTTGAATGTGGCGACTTTGCCTGACGCCAATATGCTCAATACATTCAGCTTTGTATTGGCCGTTTATGCGGATGTTCCTAAAGAAACGCTGATATCTTACTTTCCAGCGCAGATGAAGATTGCTCCGGTTGGCCGCATACGTGAATTGGTTCAGTTACAGCTACCGGGTATCCCGATCAGTGCCATGCCATCCGTTCCCAGACAAATTCCCTGGAATTCCGGTTACTTATACTTCGAATTAGAAAAAGAGGGTGAATTATGGAACCAAATGGAAAAATCCAGTGGTTTTGCATTACATCTGGCGGGTCAATTTCCTGGCCTGCACATGGAATTTTGGGCTGTCCGAAATCGATCCCAAAGTCAGGCTAAAAGTTAGCGCTAATAGGAGTCGCCGCTGATATGACGCAGAAAAAAGAACCCCCCAATAGACATCTTGTGCTTTCTGGCGACGTTCGGGATAATCCATTAGTCACTGCCGCAAACCCCCTATTAAACAGCATCCCACAGATCCGCCAGTATAGTGAGCATCCGAATCCAACCGATTTGCGGCAAAAATTGATCGATGACATTCGCAGTTTTGAACTGCAATGCCAATATGCCCAATTACCTTATGAAGTCATTATCGGTGCACGCTACTGCCTTTGTACCGCATTGGATGAAGCCGCAGCGCTGACACCTTGGGGAGTCAGCAGTGTTTGGTCTGGCCGTGGATTGTTGGTGACGTTTCATAACGAAACCTGGGGAGGGGAGAAATTTTTCCAGTTGTTAGCCACACTATCCCAAAAGCCCCAAGAGAATCTATGGTTGTTGGAACTGATTAATTTCTGTCTCCAGCTTGGATTTGAAGGGCGCTACCGTGTCATGGACAATGGGCGTTCTCAATTGGAAACCTTAAAACAGCGCCTGTTTCAATTAATCCATTCGATTCGTGGCAACTATCCCTCTGAACTTTCACCGGCATTGCAGAGGATCGTAGCCCCAAATAAACTCAGGCAATCTTCCTTCCCTATTTGGGCTTATATAGCAATCGTCTGTTTTATTACCTGTATTCTGTATATTGGCCTGAATTGGCAGTTGGAAAATATATCCAGCCCGGTATTGTCGAAAATATATCAAGTCAATTTGCCCAATATATCAGTCAATGATCGCGTTTCTTCTTTCATGCCCCCGACGTTAAATCTGCAAGATAGACTGAGACATGAAAGTACAGCGGGATTACTGAATGTAACGGATTTAGCCGATAGAAGTCTCATCACCTTAAAAGGCGATGGTTTATTCAATACGGGTTCCACGCAAATTAAAAACCGTTATCTCCGCGTGATTAAACATATTGCTGAGACAATAAATAATATCGAGGGAAGAATTTTAGTTATCGGTTATACCGATGATGTTCCCATTAATAGCCTCATTTTTTCATCCAACTATGCACTATCACTCGCCAGAGCCAAATCAGTCAAAAGAGAACTGCAAAAATATCTGGATCATCCTGAACGGATAAGTACAGAAGGCAGAGGAGACAGTAACCCCCTATTCCCTAACGATACGCCAAGCCACCGCGCTAAAAACAGACGGGTTGAAATCATACTGTTAGTTCCTCCTGTAAATCAGATGGAGTGAGAAAAATAAAATATGTTGAATGCCATTCTTGCTATTTTTACCAGCCGGTTAATATGGAGTTTCCTTGGAATAACCGCCATCTCTTCTATTATCTGGTTTATTGGCCCTATTACTTCTGTCGGCAACGTAATACCTTTTGAATCAAGTACAGTACGCATAGTGACCATTGCTTCATTATACCTTGTCTGGCTGTTTATCCAGTTAGCGACCCGCTCATATCAGGCTTGGCTAAATAAAAAGCTTTCTACCCCATTAAACAGAGGCAATGACGAGCGTGAGCAATTACAAGATCCACAATATATCCCCTTGGCAGAGCACTTTTCAGATGCCTTGCGGTTACTCAAAAATGCTTATTTTTATGGTTTGAACACCCAATATAAACCGGGCTGGAGCCTCTTTAACCGTCAATATTTATATCAGCTACCGTGGTATGTCCTTATCGGTGCCCCTAACTCAGGGAAAACCACCCTGCTGGCAAATTCCGGCTTGCACTTTCCATTAGCCGATCATTTTAAGACTTTTACCCCGTCCGGCATAAAAGGAACGGATAATTGTGACTGGTGGTTCACTAACCATGCTGTCCTGCTGGATACGACCGGACGATATACCACTCAGGACACACTGCCCGAACAAGATGCCCACGAATGGCAGTGTTTTACCCATTTATTGAAAAAATATCGCACACGCCAGCCACTTAACGGCGTCATTGTGACTATTAGCGTGGAAGATTTATTAAATCCATCAAAGAAAGCGCGTGATCAACAAGCCTATTTATTACGCAGGCGTTTGTCAGAATTACATGAACAGTGCAAGATCCAATTTCCAATCTATGTCATTATCACCAAAATGGATTTACTGAAAGGATTTAGCGCGTACTTTTCCCATTTTGACAAGGCGCAGCGCGATCAAATTTGGGGCTTCAACTTTCCATGGAATAAAACAGATCTGTGGAACAAGGCAGATTGGAATCTGGGCGACGTTTTTGAACAGCAGTATCGTCTGTTACAGGAGCGATTAGAGGCAGAATTACCCCATATCTTATTGCACCTGAATCTCCCTCAGCAGTGTGCCGAAAGTTACCTGTTTCCACAAGAATTCGCGGCACTACGACCATTCATTGCCCAGTACCTTGACATCGTATTTGCTAAATCAGGGTTTGATATCCCCTATTCACCACGTGGACTCTATTTCACGAGTGGAACCCAGGAAGGGGTGCCAGATGCAACTTCCGCTCACCGCGCCTATTTTCTGAAAAATTTACTGGAAAATACCTTTCAGGAAGCGGGGCTTGCCAGTCAGAATCGTTGGTGGGTTTATAGAAACCGGTTATTAAGGGGGTTAGGTTATACCATTCTGGCGGTGATCCCGGGGCTAATCATTAGCTTATTTTTTATCAGCTATCACAACAATAAAAATTACCTGATGGAAGTTCAGGATAAAATTTTCCCGATCCTGAACCAAGCCGCGGAATTAAAAAAGAGTACGCATAGCATCGATATTTATACTCCGCTGCCTATTTTGAACAAAGTGGCGGATTTGGGAAAAAGCCCGCACTTTTCGCTTGATGATCCGCCCTTTTCATATCAAATGGGGCTATATCGCGGTGAGCAAATCAATAATGCCAGTTTGACCCTGTACACCGAAGCACTACAAACATTACTGCTGCCACAAGTCGTCTTGTTAATAACATCCCAATTGCGCCAAAACAACGGCAATAATACCGATGACACTTACGATACGTTAAAAGCGTATCAAATGTTATGTCAGGCTCAACATTATGACGGTCGGTTCTTGCATCATTGGGTGATGCAATATTTGCAAGCTCATTTACCCCCCGATATCTCACAAGCGCAATTACAGCAAATTGACGGTCATCTGCGTCAATTACTGGAAGGTCAAGTCGTGACGTCTCCCTATGTGTGTGATAATCAACTGATAAAACAGAAACAAAGACTACTCGGCAGTATTCCTCCGGCACGACTTGTTTATACCCATTTAAAACAAGCGTTATTGAATCATCCCAATTTATCCCCGGTGAACTTAACAACGCTGGCTGGCCCTGATGCCGGATTGATTTTCTCACATATCAACGGGACCCCGATCACTCAAGATATATCGGGCATGTTCACGCCGGCAGGATATCGAATCGGCACAGGTAAAAATCTCAATACCCTGATTGATAAGTTATACAGCCAGAACACATGGATACTGGGTCGTTATACAGGAACGCCAAATATAGGAACACCAGACCCAGAAAGACAAGCGCCAAAAGAGATTGCGCTTTTAGTCCGGCAATTTTATATCCGTGATTATATTCAACAGTGGGACAATTTTCTGGCCGGCATTCATCTGAATAATATTGACAACCTGGAACAACGCGCCGCTATAGCCCAATTGTTGGCTTCAGATGCCTCCCCTATACGCAACTTGCTGATTAATATCAGTAAGAATGTCAATCTGGATGAAGGGTTAAACACCAGCAAGCTCGACAAAAAAATAGGTAATTTTGTAAGCCATCAATCTGGTTCATTGACAAAAATCGTCTCGAATCAATTACTGCCGGAAGATAATCAACTCACACCAGAACAAGAACTGAAAGAACATTTTGCCCAACTCATTGCATTGGCAAAAAGTTCTGATGACAAAAATAAGCAGATTCCCTTTGATAATATTCTCAGTCAAATCGGCAAATTACATGAATATCTGGGTTTGGTGCAGAATGCGGCTAATCTGGGAATACCTGTGCCATCAGATAACATTATCACCCAGCTACAGGCTACGGCGCAGCGTCTGCCCGTGCCATTCAAGGGCATAGTTTCCTCGTTGGCAATAGGCGCCGGCAGTGATACCCAGTTCAGTAACTTAAAAAATCTTAGTAAGCGGCTGAATGCAGACGTCCGAAGTTTTTGCCAGCAAGCTATCGCCAACCGTTACCCTCTGGTGCAAAGGGCACTTGACGATATAAAACCGGATGATATGGCGCGGATGTTTGCTCCGCAAACGGGTATTATGGACAGTTTTTTCCAGAAAAATCTGGTGGGAAAAGTCGATACTTCTCAAGCGAACTGGCGCTTTATTCCGGGAGCGGATGGAAAAGCGCTGCCGGGAAATAAAAGTTTCCTCCAGCCATTCCAACAGGCCCAGATCATCCGGGATACCTTGTTCAGCAGTGGCTCGCCTATCCCTTCATTCCGTGTCATCGTTCGCACAATGAGTATGGATAAAGAGATATTAAACATGATACTGGATGTTGACGGCCAGCAATTGCAATATAGCCACGGCCCACAAGTTTCACAGTCACTCAATTGGCCCGGCCCCAATGGCACCAATCAGGTTCGTATCCAATTGAATTTACAAGATGGCACCACCGCAAACCTCATCACTTCCGGTTCGTGGGCGTTAAATCGCCTTATCGACCATGCGAGATATGCGACACGAAATCCAACTCCAGGTCATGATGCAAGCCAGCGCGTGACCTTTAACATCAAAGGTCATCATGTTTCACTGGAGTTTATCCCAAACAGTATTTTTAGCCCGTTTCAACTTCCCCGCTTCACTTGCCCTAATTTGACCAAATGATAAAGACTATGAACATTGACGCTTTACTCGAACCCGTCAGTCTCGAATCTCCTTGCGGAGAGGATCTGGAATATGACCCTGAATTTATGGCACTGGAGCAATCCCTGTACGGAAGGACAGAACAGCAGTTTGGTGATGTCACCATTCCCGCAGAGCCTCCTGATTGGATACAAGCAGAAAAACAGGCCATTAGCCTGTTAAGCCGTACCAAAGATCTACGCATTATCATAGCGCTAACACAATCATGGCTGGAAACACGGGGATTATGTGGCTATGCCGATGGCTTGAATTTGCTTCAGCAGACATTAGAGCGTTATTGGCAAGAGGTTTGGCCGAAATTGGAGTTTGAGGGAGAGTATGACCCCTTATTTCGTCTCAATATACTTGCCGCGATCGAGGACGATTCTCCTCTCACCTTCGACGTGCAACGTTCCATTCTACTAAAAAGTATTTCAAAAGAATTATCATTGCAGGAAGTTGCTTCATTGCTCGACGGCACAATGAGTGAAATTAATGGCTATACCGGTGGGCGCTCCCGATTACAGGAGGAATTGAAACAACAGGCTAATAGCCCTGAAATTTTGGCAGTGATCAATATTCAAGATCACCTGATTGCAATACTCGACATTATTCGCCGGGAATTATCAGAAAGCTATGCCCCGGAATTCTCCCGGCTATTAAAACAATTAAATAAAGTGATTGAATTTTATCCCATACCCCCGAAAACCAGAGGGACGGCTAAGGAGCCAGATCACCAAAATATTTTTGCATCAACTTTATATGCGGAACAGAAAGCAGCAGAACAAAAAGCGCTGGCCTCAACACATTCAACAAATCAGGTCGTTGATGATTGGCATGGAATTGAAGCCAGTAATCGTGATGAAGCACGCATATTATTAGAAAAGGCTAAAAACTATTTTCTCATTTATGAACCCAGTCATCCCGCTCCGCTCATGATCGCTCGCATTCAACGGTTAATTGATCGTGACTTTATTGAGATTGTTTATGATCTTGCCCCAGATGGATTAAATCAACTCGAAATCATTTTTGGTCGTCCAGATAATTTTGATGCGAATTAATCGTCGTGTCCCAAATAATCTGTCTTATTAAATTAGCTCGTTATTAGCCAGTATGGAGAATTTGTTATGAAATCCAGTGGACAAAAGTTTATTGCTCGAAATCGTCCCCCACGTGTACAAATTGAATATGACGTCGAACTTTACGGTTCAGAGCAGCAAATTCAATTACCATTTGTGATGGGAGTGATAAGCGACTTAGCAGGAAAACCCTTGGAGGCTTTACCTGAAGTGAGTGAGCGAAAATTCATGGAAATCGATATTGATAACTTTGATGAGCGCATGAAATCAATCCAACCTCGTGTTGCTTTTCAGGTGGACAATACGTTAACCCATGACGGAAAACTGAATATCGAATTAATTTTTGAAAGAATGGAAGATTTTCAGCCTGATGCGATTGCTAAAAAAGTAGATCCCCTGGCTAAGTTACTGGAAGCGCGAACTCAACTGGCAAACTTATTATCTTATATGGATGGTAAAAGCGGCGCAGAACAATTGATCGCCGATATCCTGCAAAATCCTGCCCTGCTGAAATCACTGGCCGAAGCACCAAAACCTACCGACAGTGCCGCTAATACCGAAAATGCCAACACCGAAGAAGCTGAAAATAAGGAGTAATGCATGAGCACGACTGAACAAGACACTGAATTTCAGCAAGAACAGGCTCCGAAAGAGTATACGCCTGATGAACTGGGTATATTGCTGAATAAAGAATTTCGTCCGCAAAACGACCAGGCACGCAGCGCGGTTGAAAGCGCAGTGACCACACTGGCACAACAAGCACTGGAAAATACAGTGACGATCTCCAGTGATACCTACCGCACCATTCAAGCCCTGATTACCGAAATCGATAAAAAACTGTCACAGCAAATTAATCACATTCTGCATCATGATGAATTCCAAACGCTGGAAGGGGCTTGGCGTGGTTTGCACTATCTGGTCAATAACACCGAAACGGATGAAATGTTAAAAATCCGTGCAATGTGTATTTCCAAAAAAGAGTTAAGCAGTACGCTGAAACGCTTCAAAGGTGTCAGTTGGGATCAAAGCCCGATCTTTAAAAAGATCTATGAAGCGGAATATGGTCAGTTTGGTGGTGAACCTTTTGGCTGCCTTATCGGCGATTATTATTTCGATCACACCGCACCCGATGTTGAACTTTTGCGTGAGATGGCCCAAATTAGCGCCGCAGCACATTGCCCCTTTATTTCAGGGGCGGCACCGAGTGTAATGCAAATGGAATCCTGGCAAGAGCTATCTAATCCACGGGATCTGACTAAAATCTTCCAGAATACGGAATACGCCCCTTGGCATAGTTTGCGCGAATCAGAAGATGTTCGTTACCTGGGATTGACGTTACCCCGTTTTCTCTCACGTCTGCCCTATGGTAATAAAACCAATCCTGTTGATGATTTTAATTTTGAGGAGGAGACCGAAGGCCCAACCCACAGTAACTATACCTGGGCCAATGCTGCTTATGCTATGGCGGTTAACATCAACCGTTCATTTAAATTATATGGCTGGTGTACGTCTATCCGTGGCGTAGAATCCGGCGGGATTGTGGAAAATTTGCCTTGCTACACGTTTCCCTCTGATGATGGCGGAGTGGACATGAAATGCCCCACCGAAATCGCTATTAGCGATCGCCGTGAGGCAGAATTGGCAAAAAATGGGTTTATTCCGTTATTGCATCGCAAAAACACCGATATGGCCGCCTTTATTGGCGCACAATCCCTGCAAAAACCGGCTGAATATTATGACCCCGACGCCACCGCCAACGCGAATCTTTCCGCTCGTTTACCCTATTTATTTGCCTGCTGTCGTTTTGCCCACTATTTAAAATGTATTGTGCGCGACAAAATCGGGACATTTCAGGAGCGCAATGACATGGAAAGCTGGCTCAATAACTGGATAATAAATTATGTTGACGGTGATCCCGCAAACTCTTCTCCAGGAACCAAAGCACGGAAACCGTTGGCAGCCGCAGAGGTTCAAGTAGAAGAAATTCCAGGTAATCCAGGATATTATCACGCTAAATTCTTCCTGCGTCCTCATTATCAATTAGAAGGATTAACCGTTTCTTTACGTCTAGTATCAAGATTGCCTTCATTAAAAAGCGCTTAATTTTCTAATATCAGGAGAACCATTAATCAGCTACAACATTATTCTTTTTATCTGTGAATTTTCATTACTATATAACTGTTACCACATCAACTAAACACATCATCCTGCATTCAATATTATTTATTGAACATCATTTAATATAATAAAGATTTGAGGTGTAACTATGTCTAATGTCGCTCCTATGATGTATAACATTCTTTCTTTCGTCAACTTCGATGGAATTAAAGGTGAATCGCAAACTGATAAATATATAGGTTGGATTGGCGTCCAATATATTAGCCGTGCCATAGTTAATCCTGCTAATAGTTCAACCGACGTTGGGAGCTGGGGTTCAGGTAAAGGTGTTTTAAGTCATTTCATGCTTCATCTTAATTATGATAAAGCGATAACCGCTTTAGAAAAATATGCAGTCACGGGTAAACATATTCAGAAAACAGAAATTCATTCACTTCGCTTCGTTGGGGATAGTGCCCCTTCGTTATGGACTAAATATATACTGACCAATACTTATATTTCTGAAATTGGTAGTGGGCAACCTTCTGATAATATCATGACAGTTGGCCTAAGAACGAAAAAAATTCAGTTCAGCTACACACCAACAGATTATGAAGGTAAAAAACAGGCTGAAGTTAGCTGGACCTGGGATCTTGAAAAGAATACCGCCGAATAATCTTATTTATATATGTTACTCATATCACGCTGCCAATAACCTCCCTGCGGGGAGGTTATCTTCCATCAGCAATACTTCCGCCAACAATAATTCCATCAACAATAGGTATCCATCATTATGCGATTCACCATTGTTAAAAATATCGGTACAAACCAGCCGCAACAACTGAGTTATGATTTTATTCCCCCCGGTGGCACCATTGGCCGCGGCCCAGATAATCACTGGGTTTTGCCCGATGAAGGGCAAGCCATTGCGCGTTTACAGGCGATTGTATCGATTTCTACCGATGGCGAATGCCGTATGACCAATCGGGGAGCAGCCTCTGAGATTTTATTAAATGCTATTCCTATGGCTCCCGATCGCCAAATAGAAGTCCGTGACGGTGATATATTGAATATCGGCGATTATCAAATTCAACTTATTGATATTAATCCCATTAATATCAACCCCATTAATATCAATCAAAGTGCGGGTAAGCCACCGCTGGCAACAACTCGCGTTCTGGATGAGGTTTGGGACTTTTCGGAATTAAATGACAATAATCCGCTGATAAAACAGCAACAGCAAGAACGCAATCCAATAAATCCCCTCGAACACATGGAGGCAATGATTGAGCTGGATTCTTTGCAATTCCGTGCCACTGATCCGGTGACCATGTTTAATGCAGATACTGATTTCCGGCAAGAAAATATTTTCAATGACAGTACGCCCAGTGCCTTATTGCAGCAAGGCAAACAGGGTAATAATCGGAATGAGAAGCAGGAAACTGATCCCCTGATTTTATTCTCCGATAAGCCTATGCGGGGAGTTAAAAATGATCCCACCCTCAACTTAATGCTAAATAGTGCTGAACCGCTGGTCGCTCTGGATGATACGATTATCTCCAGTCATAATAATAATGACCACCGCACCGCCGAACGTCTGAATATCGACCCGATTGCGTATTCCCCTAATCCTCCCCCATCAGATGACGCTAAAAATAGAATTAAATTAGAGGGGAAACTATTGGCAGCTTTACTGGACGGTATGGGGCTAAGTCATATTCAAAGCCCGCAATTTGATGAAGATACAATGTATAAACTGGGAAAATTACTCAGCCAGTTATCACAAGGCATTATCGCGCTCAATGCTTCCCGCACCCGGTTAAAAGAGGAGACTGATACGGGAGTGACCCAGATTCTGGCGGATGGCAACAATCCATTTAAACTCCTTCCCTCTGGCCAGGCCGTGTTGGTTCAAATGTTTGGCGACCATATGCCCGGATTTATGTCACCAGAACAGGCAACACGCGATATTTTAGTCGAGTTACAGGCGCATCAATTAGGTATGATTGCCGGATTACGCTCTATGACAAAAGATATTTTACATCCCGTTGATCCTGTTGTTATTGAGCAAAAAGCACGGAAAACGGGTAATCTCCCTCGGTTGTCATTATCATCAACCTATAAAGCCTCTTTATGGGATTACTTCACCCAATATTATCGGAAAATCATGATAAAATTTGAGCAAGATGACCCCCTGTTTGGTGAAAATTTTCATCAATCTTATGAAGCAGAAATTATTCGATATAAAGATTCGCAAAATAAATCAAAAAATAAAAAATAAGGAATTCTTACCCTGCCTCTTAATTGACACTCTTCTTAATCAAGATATTTAATAGATAACTGATAGCTAATAGATAACTAACTAATGAAAGACAATATCACTTTATTACATGGTGGTTATCATTCTCGCAAGCCCCCTGCGCGTATAACTGCCAGAGACAGAATGCAGTCTTCTTTGCTTGACAGGCTTACTGATAATGAACCGGACAAGAACAAAGAAACCGTTAGCAGCTATTTATTATCACACAGAACCTTTCGACAAAATGTATTACGGGATTTACAGTGGTTACTGAACAGCATCAATAAAGAACCGGATCAAAATCTGGCGTCTTTCCCTGAAATACAACACTCTACTTATAACTTTGGTATCGCACCCTTAGCGGGTAAAAATATGTCCGATGTCGAATGGCATGATATCCAAGATAAAATCATTAAAGCAATTCATATTTTTGAACCACGCATTATTCCCAATGAACTGCAAGTCAATTGCATTTCCAATACCAATTCATTGGCTATGTACAATATATTGTCTATCGAAATAAAAGGGTTTTTGTGGTGTATTCCCTGGCCAATAGAGTTCCTGTTTCGCAGTGATATCGATTTAGAGCACGGTTATTTCAACATGAAAGAAGCGGGATAAAAAATAGAGGAAAAGTTATGGATAGCAAATTGCTGGAATATTATAACCGTGAGTTGGTTTACTTACGTGAAATGGGCAAAGAATTCGCGGAACGCTATCCCAAAATTGCCAATCGTTTAGGTATGCACGGCATCGAAGTCGCCGATCCCTATATTGAACGTCTGCTAGAAGGATTTGCTTTCTTGACTGCCCGTATTCAGTTAAAAATGGATGCCGAATTTCAACATTTTTCCCAGTATTTACTGGAAATGCTCTATCCCAACTATCTGGCTCCCACTCCGTCAATGGCAATTACAGAGCTCCAGCCAGACATGAGCAAAGGCGATATCAGCCACGGCTTTCTGGTGCCACGCGGTACGATTATGCTCTGCCAATCGCTGAAAAACGATGGCATTACGTTGCAATACGCCACTACTCAGGATGTCGTTTTACAACCTCTCGCGCTGAAAAACGTTGAGCTTGGCAAGATCCCTGCCAACATTCCTCTTGTAGGATTAAATCTTCATCAATATGGTGCGGTCAGTGCATTGCGCATCCGTCTTGCCTGTAAGGGAAAGTTTTTCCTCCACGATTTGGAATTCAATAAACTGACTTTTTTTCTTTCAGGCCCGGATATTCAGTCCCAGAAGTTGCTGGAACTGATTATGGAGCATTCTGTCGGTATGGTATGCCACACGTTGGGTGAAACGCCGCAATATTTGGCATTACCGGATATTTCTCCATATCATGAAGGTTTTGCTGATGATCAGGCGCTATTACCCAATGATCCCCGTAATTTTAGTGGATATCGCCAACTCCAAGAATATTTTGCCTTTCCTGCACGTTTCCAGTTTTTCAGTCTTCGCGGTATGCAGTCTTTGCTTAAGGAAACCAAGAACGAAACAGAATTCGAGCTTATCCTGCTCTTGGATAAAATCGACAGAAGTTTGGAAAGCCTGATCGATACCTCTTATCTGGCATTGAACTGTACTCCGGTGATTAACTTATTTCCCAAAATGACTGAACGGGTCACGGTAGATGAAAGTCGCAACGAATATCATCTGGTCGTGGATAATATCCGCCCCCTGGATTACGAAATTTTTTCCGTGCAACGCTTGCACGGTGTCGATACCCAATACAAACAAGAGCGCCTGTTTCGCCCTTTTTGGTCAACCAACAGCGATGACGACGGTAATTACGGTGCTTATTTCTCATTGCGCCGGGACCCGCGCATTTTGTCTGAACATGCCCACCATTATGGCACCCGTACCAGCTATATCGGCACAGAAACCTTTATCTCAATTGTTGATGAACACCATTCCCCTTGGCCCGACACATTAAAGTATCTGAGCGCCGATGTGATGTGCACTAACCGAGATTTACCCGCCATGTTGCGCCAACAGGACATCAATAGCTTTGTTATGCTGGATTCCATCCCCATCAGTAAAATTGAGTTTATTAAAAGACCAACGATCCCTCGTCCTGCTCTGGCAGAAGGCTCAATCTCATGGAAGCTAATCAGCCAACTGCAAATGAATTACATGAATTTTATCGATGACGATCAAGAAGGAACCCAGGCACTGCGACAATTATTGCGTCTCTATGCCGATCTTGCTGAACCCGCCGTAGTACGTCAAATCAATGGGATACGCCACTGCTCATTAAAAGAAGTCTATCGCAGAGTATCCGTATCTGGGCCTATCGTCTTTGCCCGTGGTGTCAGCATTAAACTTGAAGTCAATGAGCAAGACTTTGCCGGTACCAGCCCGTGGCTGTTAGGCAGTGTGCTGGAAAAATTATTCTCACGTCTGGTCACCATGAATTCTTTTACCGAAATGACACTACACAGTCAGCAGCGTGGGCAGATTGGCTTTTGGCCTGCCCGCATGGGCAACAAGAAATTGATATAACAGTTTAGTGAACAAACCAATACTTAAAAGATGACGGAAATAAAAGACAGGTGAATATGAAGACAGATGTCATTGCCATTCATCGTATATGCCGCTTACCAGATTATTTCTGGCAACAGCTCACTCAAACCCCTTGGCAATTCGATCTCTTCCAAACCTTGCGTCGCATTGATGCCCAAGCGGGAAAATATTACCGATTAGGAACAGCGCCATTACCACGATATGAACCTTTGCGCTTGGGACAAGAAGCGTCAATGGCATTCGCACCTTCCACCCTATCCAAAGTCCATCAGCTAGAAAATTCAGAGCGATATGAAATACTTATTTACAGTTTCGGATTATTTGGCCCCAATGGGCCATTGCCTCTGCACCTGACTGAATATGCCTATTCACGGAAATATAATTATCGAGATCCAACGTTGTCTGACTTTGCCAATTTATTTCATCACCGGCTGATACTCCTGTTTTATCGAGCCTGGGCCAATGCACAGCCCACTTCGTCATTAGATCGACCAGAAAACCAAAAATTTTGTCATTATTTAGCTTGTCTGATAGGCATGGGATTACCGGCTCAACAGAACTTCAGCACGATGAATAATGATACGATTACCGGCAACTATATTACTGGTAACTATAGTGGCAATCGTATCAGCAATCATGCCTGTTACGCTTTGTCTGGCCATCTTTCCCGCCAAGGGCATAGCGCGGAAGGATTGAGGAAAATATTGCTGTTTTATTTCAGGGTTCCCGTAAGAATTATCCCAAATATTCCCCAATGGCTGAAAACCGAAACACAGGATCAGGCGCGGTTGGCAGCAGGTCGTCATATTCCCTGTTTAGGCAAATCGGCAATTTTGGGCATCGCAGTATACGATATTCAACATAAATTCCGTATCGAGTTAGGGCCACTCACTCGTGCAGAGTATGACCGGTTTCTGCCTGGACAGCCGAAATCTCAACAAGTGCGCGATTGGGTTCACCAATACTTAGGGATTGAATATGCGTGGGATATCAGGCTGATACTTGATAAAGCGGATATAACAGAAATGTATCTGTCAGAAACGGTGAAATTGGGCCTCAATAGCTGGCTAGGAAAAGTGAAAAGGCCAACCCATTATGATGACTTAATCTACAGTCCAGAATCTGCTAAAATTCATTAAAAACGATTTCCCATACCCAACCACTTTCAATTTGTGGTGCAACCCACAAAGTCATTTCATTCCATCCATCATCCTCATAAACACAACTTATTGCGGGTAATATACTTATGTCAGAAATCAGTCGTTCTGTGCTCTTTGGTAAGCTCAATCGTGTACTCTTCACCTCACTGGAACAGGCTACCACTTTCTGCAAACTACGCAGTAATCCTTATGTCGAGTTGGTACATTGGCTGCACCAGCTTATGCAGCTACAAAACTGTGACTTACAATCGATTATCCGTTACTTTGCATTGGATGAGGCCAGGCTGACAAAAGATATCATTGCCGCGCTGGATCGCCTGCCACGCGGCGCCAGTGCGATTTCTGATCTCTCCGAACATATTGACAGTGCCGTAGAACGTGCCTGGGTGTATGGTTCACTAAAATTTGGCGTTGACAAAATTCGGAGTGCGCATTGGCTGATTGGTATGTTAAAAACCTTCAATCTGCGCAATACGTTGAA
>NZ_JAQRFJ010000180.1:0-910 GCF_028599065.1 Xenorhabdus sp. PR6a
TTCATACAGCATTTCAATGTGCGTGTTCTGGTAGTTGATAGTGTCGGTCAGTTGCTGGATTTCGGTTTTCTGGTCGCTATTAGCCTCTTTCAGTGCGGCATGCTCAGAACGGTAATAAAACGCCTCAAATGCAGAGGCCGCCGTAGCAACAACCAGAATAACGATCGTGTAATGAGTCAATGTCAACTTCATTCATCCAATCCCCAACATGTCAGTTCCGATTCCTGAGTGCGCCGTTCGACCTGACCATAACAGCCGTTCCCTTGGCCTTTGGTCTGGCGGCAGTCTTTACCACCGTCGAATATCCAGCGTTTAATCTCAGCACAAGCACCCGTTTTATCTCCCGCGTTGAGTTTCCGGTAGAACGTGGAAGAAAAACATTTGCCGGGACCAATGTTATACGGGCAGAAACTGGCAATACCCGCCACCTGAGGTTCAGTCAGCGGCGCTCGTACATTGCGTTTAACCCAGTCAATCGCCCGTTGAGCCTCGATCTGGTTCAGGGTATCGCATCGTTCGGCTGTCAGTGTCATACCCTGACGAACGGGAGCACCGTTTATCCGGGTCACGCCCCGGCAGATTGTCCAGATGCCGCCTGCATCCTGATAGACTGATAGCCGATTGCCCTCTTTCTCGTCCAGAAATTGAGAGAGAATGGCCGTAGCACTCGCCCCCGAAAGCACCAGACCAATGACCGCCGCCGTTAATTTAGTCTTGCTCTTTGCCATTGCGGTTAAACTCCCGGTGTTTGTAGTACCAGTTCACGGCGAATGTACCCACCGTGCAGATAATACCGACAACAATCGTCCAGTTGTTTAATGACAGGGCACCAAGCATAGCTGTGAATGCGCCCCATCCGTAGGCCAGGGCATGAGCATACTTTGATTACGTATTACCCAAAGAAGACTCT
>NZ_JAQRFJ010000181.1:0-900 GCF_028599065.1 Xenorhabdus sp. PR6a
GTACTATCTGAAATTTAAATTAGGTCATTATCTGATTTTATTTAAGAAGAGAGGTTAATCACAACTTTACTGGTGATCTTTTATTCACGCTGGAATAGATAAGCATCACTGTTATATCCTGTTTAATTGATGCTATATGGGAGTCGTGGCACAAATCCCTTAATAGTAACTAATGAAATTATTTATAACGGATATTATGGAGAATTGAGGAATGACACATAAGAAATATAATCCCACTTGGGATGGTTATATGGGCGATGTTTTAAGGGGTAATGTGGGAATTAATCAGCTAAAACCCCAGCATGAATTTTTTGATGCCATTGGGTTAGAAAAAGTATTGAGTGATAATACCCAATATCACATCGTTCTTTCATTATCAGAAGCCAAAAGTATTATTGAGGATATCAGTCCCCTCCGTCCACAAAATCCAAGTCATGGAGAAGCCTTTGCAAGAGGTACGGAAGCAGAAAATCTAAGTTACGGAGAAGCATTTGCAAGAGGTATGGAAGTAGATAACAATAAAAAAAATCCTATGTCATATGTGTTTTCTGTCACAGATCCTATTTCTACCTATGCTGGAAATATCTATGATTCACGTGGCTTATATGATGTTATTCGAGAATTTAAGAGATTGGGCATTACAGCTACAGAGCATATAGGAGAAAATGGAAGAAGGTATATTCATATATCAGGGCATGCAGGTCTTAGACGTATTATCCAAGGAACGCGATATTGTGCCAATCATCCTCAAATGTTAATGATGGGAATAGGACAGCAAGGTCTTAATTCAAGTATCATTGGTGGAGTTAGGTTTTGTATTATTTTTTCTATTGGTTACCGAATTATTGAAGGTATATTTAAAGATGAATATACATTGGCTGATTTTATTGGCAACATAAC
>NZ_JAQRFJ010000182.1:0-899 GCF_028599065.1 Xenorhabdus sp. PR6a
TTATTCCGCATACATAAATAAATTAAGGTGTTCGAATAATATATTGAAGCCAATGGCAATTAAAACCAATCCCCCAATTAATTCGGCTCTCTTACCTAATAGCGGGCCAATATAGCGACCAATTAACATGCCTAATGTCGCCATAATCATCGTCATAAGACCAATTGTCATCGCGGTGTGAAGAATATCAACTTGCAGGAAAGCAAGCCCGACACCGATTGCCATCGCATCCAAACTGGTGGCAATGGCAGTAAAGACTAATGTCGTTGAACTGTGGCGTTGAGGCGTGGCCTTACGGGAAATTTCAGGCTCCCGCTTGAAACTCTCGATGATCATTCGGCAGCCAAGGATCAGCAGTAAGGAAAAGGCAATCCAATGATCCCATTCCATAATATATTGGCTGGCATACAGGCCCAATGACCAACCAATTAAGGGAGTACAGGCTTCGACTAAACCAAAAATAATACCGGTACGGATAGCTTCGCGAAAATTAGGTCGGTGCAGGGCGGCGCCTTTTCCTACGGCAGCGGCAAAAGCATCCATCGAAAGGGCGAGCGCGAGAATAAGTGTTGCGTAGAGATTCATCAAAATAGCCTCGGCTGGGTGATTCCATATACACACAACGCACCCCCAACCTATGGCGCTGTTATGTGTCTATGGTCTTGCCAACCGATTTATACCCGTATAGGTTCTTTAGGCATTCGTACCACGTTTTATTTCAAACGAGCATGTTGATACGAATATTCCAGCGATTTTCTGGAACAGGCTACTCCCCAATGACTGTAGCGGACGATATCATATTTAGCCTAAAAGGCAAAAAGTATTTCGCCCTATTTCAAATATCAAAATGATAATGCTTATCGTTATGCTATTGCTCTTTTTATTATCTCCCTTGCGGC
>NZ_JAQRFJ010000183.1:0-849 GCF_028599065.1 Xenorhabdus sp. PR6a
TTCCACCGCAAACCCGCGCAACTCAATATCTTCGATGGCCTTACGGTAGATCGCATAGTTGACGCAATACAGCTCTAAGTTGTTCCAGTCTGCCGGGCTGAGGTCGTCACGCTCGTTTAACAGTTTCGCTTTCGATTTCCATTGCTCGGCGGCGATAGCGTTTAAGTAAACAGGGGGTTTAGGTGCTCTTGCCATAATGTATTGTTTCCTATAAAAATTACTGCTATCTAAAAAAGTGCCGCGCATAAAAATTTGAGGACGGCGGTGGTGCCACGAAAGGGGGTATTTGTCATTTTTGACTCCCCCACTCCCTCTATATGCTCCCCTAACTATTCCGAAAGCATTCCATTAGCTCCCGTTCACGCTGTGTCTTACGCCTCGCCATGAGCTTCTCAGGCGCAATCTGTTTTGATTGTCGATAGCGTTCACTGTGCTTTAATAAGCCTTTAACTAATTGATCTGTCTCTTGTTCGTTCATGATTGATACATCCAGTCATTACGCCTTGCCGCTCGTTCTTCCTGTTCCCGATATGCACCGTTCTTACGTTTCTCTTTCGTCGTGGGGTCAGTCGTGACCGTCTTTCGACTATGGCAGCTATTGCATAGGGGCTGGTGATTGAAGTCAGGCCAGAACAGCACATCACTGCCGCCGTCAATGGGGATGATGTGGTCAACAATGGTTGCTGGGGTGTAGATACCCAGCTTAAGACAGTGGACACATAACGGGTTAGCTTTCAGGAATTGCAGACGGTATTTATCCCATGCCGGGGTATAGCCGCGCTCACGCCTTGAGCCTCGCTTGCTGTCCTGTACGCGTCGGGCTTCCCGTCTGTGTTCATCACAACGACC
>NZ_JAQRFJ010000184.1:0-817 GCF_028599065.1 Xenorhabdus sp. PR6a
ATTATGTGAGCCGAACAACCGGTATTGCCAGTGATACAGTGATCAATGTTAACCATCAGGAAACAATGATTGCACTGGTCAAGGCGATGATCCAGATGGAGAACGGCCATCAACCTTATTCAGATGATGTTTTTACACGGGCATTTGAAATGCTATGAGTAGCCAATACGTCACCGGCGGTGCTTTTGTTATTGTCGCTGGTCTGCTTTGGTTCTATTACAGTGAATATCAGGAAAAGGCCAAAGATTATGATGAGCTGAACGATAAGTATCTAAAACAGGTCATTGCTATAAATCAGTGGCAAGAGCGCATCCAGCACCTTGCTGAACTGGACAAGACCCACACTCAGGAACTCGCCAATGCCAAATCTGAAATCGACACTTTGCGGGCTGATGTTGCCGCTGGTCGTCGCAAGCTGCGTATCAAAGCCAACTGCCCCGTGCGTGAAGCCTCTCCCTCCGGCAGCGTGGGCGATGCAACCTCCGTCGAACTCTCTGGAGAAACTGGATCAACTGTTCTCGATATCCGAGAGGGCATCATCAACGACCGGGCAAAATTAAGCTATTTGCAGGAATACGTTAATACTGAATGCAGGGGAAATGATGGAAAACCAATACCGTAAAATCACCGGCTATCGTGAATTAAGCCAAGATGAAATTGATTGCATGATCCGGATGATAAACTGCGTGATGTAATGGGGGAACCTTGGCTTGAAAAAACGACACAGGAAATCGCATCAATTATAGTTGAGCATTTCAATTTGTCAGATCAGGAGTTAGAGGTTTCTGGTAGATAATATTTGTATGTTCCCCGTATG
>NZ_JAQRFJ010000185.1:0-814 GCF_028599065.1 Xenorhabdus sp. PR6a
ATCAATGGCGGAGGAATAATCACGTTTAAAAATAATAATAGAGAAAAATTTTTAGGTTGTGAATCAAAAGGATGTGAGTCTTTTTTTATTTTGCCTTTCGATGGTATGAATCCATAATTACAGCATATAATCAAGGTTGAAAAAAATTTTCAATCTTGATTATCAATAATACTGATCAAATCACCAACTTTCATTCTTTTGGAAACAGATATCGCTGGACAGATAACCCAATGTCTACTTTGGAATCACGACCATTATTTGAAAGACGAAAAGTCCAAATTTCTTTCAAAAAGATAAACGATGCTTAGGAAATATCTCAATACTTTCCGAAGACAGGGTTAGTGCTGAACATTGTTGTGCAAAGCGGACGCTTTCTTTTAGTTCCATGCCTTCTAACCAGCAATGTACAAGACCTGCCATCATAGCGTCGCCTGCACCATTGGTATTAATGATATTGGTGCTGATTGCGCTTGACCATCCTGATGTATTATCTCTTTCACTGTAATAAACACCTTCGGCATCCATGCTCAAAATTAAGGTAAGCGTACGGGGAACCCCACCTAGCCAGCGGGAATTCACTGATTAAAATAGTGTCACCTATTCTTATGATGAGAAAAGCCCCATGAGCCAATCCCGGTTTACTCAAGCTGAGTGGCTGGACATTTTTGAACAGCAGAAAAAATCTGAACTGTCTGTCCGGCAATTTTGCCAAAAGATCGGTATCTCGACAACCCGGTTCTATCATCACCGCCAACGCGGCTCCCGCCCACAGGAAAAGCCGTCTGAGCCCGCTGCGCCGGCTTTTATTAAAATC
>NZ_JAQRFJ010000186.1:0-807 GCF_028599065.1 Xenorhabdus sp. PR6a
GATTAAAAATTCCTATATAAGAACTCTATTGATAACTATGGGAGCACGGTAACTGTCGTTAGTGGTAGGCTGATATTCAATCTTAGAAAAATCAATGTATAATATGCTTATAGATTGTCCAACACGCGGAGGGCAATATGGAACATATCAAATCAACAAGGGAACTTTCTAAGATGCCGTTTATTATTGGTGATGCGGATTTCAATAAAAAACTACGCATGCCGTCAAAGAACGTAGAACATACTCAATCGTTTTTAGATAACGGTGTGACAGACTACACTTTACCTGAATATGTCGTGCCGCATGGCTATCGTCTGGTCAAATCGTTAAAGAAAGATCAATTCCGCATGATCGCAGACGGTAAAGAACCAGAAACCGTTTACCTTGTTGAAGTGTTCTTCCGAAAAGATATTGTTGTCGGCAAAACAACCTGTACCCAAATCAAAGTATGGCGTACTGTTTCGGCTAAACATCAGGAAGTCGTATCCGGCTTCCCGAAGACGTTTTTTAAACACCTTTTGGCAAACTACAACATTGTCGTGACCGACGAGCAACAAACCGGTGACGGCAAGCGCTTCTGGGAAGCAATGATTTCTTGGGCGCTGAATATGAAATACAACGTTTATGCCTCAGATGGCACACAAGAAGATAGACCGTTAACCATCATTGAGAATATGGATGAATTTTACGACAAATGGGATGAATTTTGTTGGGAGCACGATCCTGACGTTCACACCCACCGCCTTGTGGTTATTAGTAGAACGCCTCTGGTTTAAAATCCCAAAATAGGGATTTTAAGTAGGGGGC
>NZ_JAQRFJ010000187.1:0-805 GCF_028599065.1 Xenorhabdus sp. PR6a
ATTAAGCCTGATACGACCTCCAACAAAAAGCCGACAACACTCCGATGTCTTGAGTGTTCTATCTGAGAAATATTTTTCAATTGATCATTGACGGTTTCTATTAAAAATCGTTTTCTTAACATTACCTTATCCCAAAGTGACAAAAACTTCGTTTTCATATTACGGCGAACATTGGTAATGAGTGTAATGCCTTCCTCTTTCAGTTCATCGCATAACGCCTGTGATAAATACCCTTTATCACCATACAAATGCCCGGATAATCCCTTCACCAATTCCTTAACGGGTTCGCGGTCATCCGTATTGCCTGGGGTTAATTTAACGGATAAAAGCTCACCACAATCATTAATGACCAAATGAAGTTTAAAACCATAAAACCATCCCATGCTGGTTTTCCCCCGTTGGGCAACGCCATCAAAAACTTTATTCCGGGGAATACGAACATTGTGGCAAACGGCGATTTTGGTGGAGTCGATAAAGGCAATGCCCTGTGATTTTTCTTTACGTGAAGAAAGGAAAGCGCATAAAGGAATAAGGGCTCTTTTCTTCAATGTGATTATTCGGTTATAGCTCACCAAGCCGGGAAAATCAGCGGTAAGGAATTGTTGCACATGTTCCGTATAAAAGGCTTTGAAATGACGATAATGGCTCATGTGAAATAAAATCAGGATGGTCATCACTTCACTGAGGGACAAGGAGGTTGTGCGATGGCGTTTAAGCAGCTTGTTTTCAATAAGTTGTTGTTCCCAAAGCGGAATAAATTTTTGGCAAAAATCATCGACACAGCAATAAAGTTCTTCTAAAGTCA
>NZ_JAQRFJ010000188.1:0-799 GCF_028599065.1 Xenorhabdus sp. PR6a
AGTGTCGTCATAAATTATTTTGTGTGATAATAAGATTCATATTCTATAAACAGAGTGAACTAACCATGAGCACACCCGCCTACCGTCGCCACGATATTTCCGATCATGTCTGGAATTTACTTGAGTCCCACTTACCGGGCCGAAAGGGTGCTTGGGGACGGGTTGCTTACGATAATCGATTATTTATCAATGCCGTATTTTGGATTTTACGAACAGGGGCACCTTGGCGAGATTTACCGACCGATTACGGTGACTGGAAAAACACGCATCGCCGTTTTTGCCGGTGGCGGGACAAAGGCATATGGGAAGGATTACTCGAACAACTCATTGCTGAGCCGGATTTTGAGTGGTTAATGATTGATGCAAGCCACATTAAAGTTCATCCCCATGCAGCAGGGGCTAAAGGGGGTAATCAAGATATGGGACGCACAAAAGGGGGCTCAATACAAAGATACATTTGGCCGTGGATGCGCATGGTATGCCGGTCAGAGCGATTATTACAAGTGGTACCACAGCAGATTGTTCACAAGCTGATGACTTGATTGAAGGATTCGATGCCGAACATTTATTAGCAGATCGAGGCTATGACAGTGATGCCATCGCTGAGCAAGCGAAAAATCAAGGTATGAAGGTACAAATTCCGAGCCGTAAAAATCGCAAAGTGCAACGAAAATATGATCGAGAGCTCTATCGACTCAGGCATTTGGTTGAAAATGCCTTTCTCCATTTGAAGCGCTGGCGTGGTATAGCGACCCGTTATGCCAAAAATAGTGCATCGTTTCTTGCCGCAGTCCAAATC
>NZ_JAQRFJ010000189.1:0-797 GCF_028599065.1 Xenorhabdus sp. PR6a
CAAGAATCGCAAAGTTAAACGAAAATATGATCGCGAGCTCTATCGACTCAGGCATTTGGTTGAAAACGCTTTTCTCCATTTGAAGCGCTGGCGTGGTATAGCGACCCGTTACGCCAAAAACAGTGCATCGTTTCTTGCCGCAGTCCAAATCCGCTGCCTTGCTCTTTGGTTGAGTATTTCATGACGACGCCATCTAGCGTTTCCTTATCATATAACCAGAAAATTTCATTCGGCTAATTTAGCTTTTAGAATAAAAAACGATATCTACCTAGTATCAGATAGAGTCAGAGATCTATACAGCGAATTTCTCTATGATACCTTGTCAATCATTGGACCATTTACTGCAATAGCTCTGCTTGATATAAAACTGGTTATCTTATCATTTGCGATGGTTTGCCTAACAACGTTAAATAGCTATATGGACACCGACTCAATTCAAGTTGGTGTCCATATAGCTATTTAGCAAATTTGTCTCATGTTTAATGATAGCCAATCCAATTAAGGCGGCATTAAGCCGCCTAATCACAAGTTATTCCTCATAAACAGCCGCATAAAGCGCATGATAGATTTCTTGATTGAAATCACAGGCTAGTGAAATCAAATCGCGTAATTCTTCCGAACAATCTTTATCTATTTGGTCAATAATGACCTGAAATAAAGAGATTGCCAGCCCTGCACGATACATAGCCTGATCTAAAGGCATCGCTTTCTTCAGTGTACGCCCCACATACCTCAATAACGTGACTATCAACGGCTGTGGTGCATGTTCCAAAAGTGCATTCTGTACTTCCTGATTA